>JACQXD010000130.1 GCA_016208875.1 Nitrospirota bacterium | reverse complement strand
CGCTTCTTTCCCTGTCCGGGGCCACTATATAGGCATCTCCGATCTCCTTCATTGCCCTGAATAGGGCAACGATACCCGGAGAGTGCACACCATCATCGTTTGTTACGAGAATAACCGCCATCAAGAGCTATTGTATCAAAATACCGGATTTATTTGGAGAGACATCGCATTTAATGTGCCGCAGGCTTTTTCTCGGAACCGAAGACAGGGAATATCTTTGCGATTATCCAAAATAATACAAAAGGCATGGTAAAAATGCTTAACGCCCCGAATAGACCTTCCTTGAAGGTCTCCCAATTACGTGGGATTATCGGCATGACATAATCCATATAACCCGAAAGGGTTAGAGAGAATGCCTGACCTCCTATCACGACATTCCATCTCATCATGAATACCCCCATCAGTGCAAGAACAAGACCGACTATAGCCCTTCTTATCGTAAGTCCGGGGAGAAGAAAGATTATAAACGGAATAAGATTTCCGAGCGTATATTGGAGTATAAATATGTTTGTAAAGTCCCTTTCATAAATAACGGTTCTAAGGATATCCCAGTGTTTGACTGCAGTGTATCCCCTGAATATAAGGTCGAGGAGTTCGAGTGTTATGGCAAATATCATAAAAAGGATAAGATATTTTGAAGTGATCTTTATAACATTGATTTCTACTCCCTTAACCTCCTCTACGCTCGTCATCCATGGTTTTCTCTGTGATCCTATCTTTATCTTTCTTATCTCCATCACTATTATGTAAGTCAGCATGCAGAGGGCAATGCCCGAAACTATAGCAGACATTATGAATATAACCGGCATCAACGGCGTCATCCATAGGGCATTGGCCTTAACAGAACCGAATATAAATCCTGCATAACCATGTAGGAAACAGGCAACGGGGATACCCACCCCTGCAAGTATCCTTATAGCCTTTTCATCCCTCTTAAGCGACTCTTCGCTTATATCGTTTACCCCCAGCGTGAGGGAGCAGAATATTAGGAATTTTATCCACTCAAATAGTCCTTTATCACGCTTCTCCTTCAACGGCAGAGATACTTCGACAAAGTGTTTCCTATACAAAAACCATAGCTCGGATGCGACAATAGCGCCGTAAGAGAAGAATACTACCCCAAAGGCTGCTATGGCCGAGGTAAAATGCGGGGTCATAAATACATAAGCACCCCTGAATGGGTGTTGCAGGTGCAGGACTATCGGCATGGGCGCAGCAAACAAAAGTGCAAACGAGAATACGAGTGCAAAACGTGCCATATCCTTTAGTTCCTTAATGCCAAAGACATGGTATAAAGAAGAAAGCACGAACGCGCCTGCCACAAGACCTGTCATAAAGGGATACATTACGATCTGGATGCTCCAGTAGATATATTCATTCGGATAGACGAATAATTCTTTAAGCGTCCAGAGTTCTCCGTGAACCATCCTTATCTTACCTCCTTGCTTAGTCCGAGATAGTAGACCTGTGGTTTTGTCCCGAATTCGTCCTTCAATACGGAGACCCTCTCGTTTCTTATTATCCTTCCTACCTCGTCATTGGGATCATTAATATTTCCGATGAGCCTTGCCCCAAACGGGCATGCCGTAACACAGGCAGACTTCATGCCCTTAGTTATCCTGTGGTAACAGAAATTACATTTTTCAGCGGTATGGTAGACCGGATGAAAGAACCTCACGCCGTACGGGCATGCCATAATACAGTACCCGCATCCGATACACCACTTTCTATCAACAAGTACCACACCGTCTGACGTCTGATAAGTTGCACCCACGGGACATACCTGAACACATGGAGGATTTTCGCACTGATTGCAGAGCTTGGGGACAAAGAACGCCTTTTCTATATCCTCCTTTTTAAGGTTTATTCCCATAGGATCATTTTTAATAAATCCATCCCTCGCAGACTTCGGAGAATCGGCAAGTACGTTTCCGTCCTTTGTAACCACATATCTCTCAACCCATGTCCTCGATACATTCGCATCATAAGGAATCTTGTTTTCTTTCTTACATGCCTTTACACAAAATCCGCATCCAACGCATTTCTGTGTATCAACAAGAAAACCCCAGCGAATTCCTTTAGCATTTTGTGAGGCAGACAGCTTCGATGGAACCCCCCTCAATCCCCCCTTACTAAGGGGGGAATTAAAGGGGGGTGCAGCCATCGGAATGGCCAATGCAGCGATTCCCTGTATGGAATACTTAATGAAATCTCTTCTTGTTATCATTTCAATCCAGCTAACTCAAATTTTAAAAAATTCAAACAGGCACTGCCTGTTTATTCATAATTTCGGTTTATGGGGATTGTGGCACACGACGCATTCAATCCCCGGATTATTTTCACTATGACAGTCCTTGCAGTATTCCGAGGTCCTGAATTTTACCTTAAAGTCCTTCCAGTAATTCTCATTGTCTTTATTGTACCAGCCATACATATAGCCCCTCTCATGTACTCCGAAATCTTTTGGCACAACGAATACCCTTGCAATCAATATGAGGACAACTATGCCGACCACTGCATACAAAGGTCGCCAGATATGACTTTTCATGATTTACCTTTATTAACACACCCCCGGCCCCTCTTAATAGAGGGGAGGATTAACGGTTCCCTTCTAATAGATTTCCCCTCTATCAAGAGGGGAGGATTAACGGTTCCCTTCTAATAGATCAAGAGGGGAGGATTAACGGTTCCCTTCTAATAGATTTCCCCTCTATCAAGAGGGGATTAAGGGGTGTGTGTTTTATCCTTTGTAATGTGTGTTCCGTGCCCACCACTAAATTATAGGGCATATTTAGCTAAGAGCCAATAAATTTTTTCGGGTCTTTATATTCGTGGCACTTTACACAGTCTTTTTTTGCCTGGGCAGGGGTCACCCTCCATATATGCGGCTTATGGCAGTCAATACATTTCATACTCATAGTCTTGATATGAAGCTCGTGTTTTCCTACGGTAGGTTCGATACGGTGACATCTGATACAGTCTCCCATATCGGGTTTTACCTTCGAATGCGGCTTGTGACACTCGTAACATGTAAACTGCATAGGCGCATCCGCAGGGACTTTTATCTTAATCGCCTTTTTAATAGTCTCTGCCGAAGGCTGGAAATATTTAACATCAATCGTCTCGTCGGCGATAAGTTCTTTCCTTATTGATTCATCACCGTGGCAGAAAAGGCATTTCTTCCGCCCCGGTCTGAGATCCACCGTCCTGTCCGTATGGCAGTTAAGACATGCAAGTTTCTCCATACCGGTCCCGTGAACGTCCTTTTCAGGATGACACTTGAAGCAAAATCTTTCTTCCGGCAAAAAGTTATGTATAACATAGCCGTGACATTTTGTGCATTCAAGTTTTTCGATAAAAACGTGTTTGGCGTGATATCTGGAGCGATTTACCAATGGAGCGTTAGGAAATTTCTTATCCCCTTCCCAGTGACATTTGTAACAGACCTTCCATGCCACAATAATATTACCGTGTCTCGGCGATACCGATTTTTGTCCGAGAACGGCAAACCTATACATCTGTGTTACCTGCTCCTTTTTCGTAGAGTGGTGGCATTCATGGCAGTTCACTCTGCGATGTACGCTCTTTGCCCATGCCTTGTTGGCGTCGTCATGGACATGACACATCATGCAGGCATCGGGATCATTTTCGAAATAATCATTGATCTTATAAGCGGCAATCCCCATAGCGGCAAAAAGCAGCAATACAACCACCGCAAGGATTATCTTTGCTCTTGTAGAGATGCCCTCGCTAAACCATATAGGTATCTTTTTAAAAAGATTGACCGGAAAGATGTACTTCTCCTCCTAATTAGTTTAAAAATAACATAATTCCTTGATGATGTCAAAAACAGAGGCAATTTTGTTATAATGAATTGCATTTAAGTTCTGAGTGTTACGGCTTCATCCGGGTATATTCGTTGTATTTTAGTGAGGCGTAAAAAATTATGACCACCTTCTTAAAAGGACAGATGGATTATATCCTTTTTTAAAATGGTCTTGCATTCATCATACTCTCCGCTGTCTGTTTTATTCTGTGGAAGATACTGTCAAAATCCAATCGGCAACTCCAGAGGGAAATTACGGAGCATAAGCAAACGGAGGAGTCGCATAAGCTTCTGGAGGAGGAGTTAAGGAAGGCTGTTATGAGAGTTTCGAATGAAAGTGCCGAACGCGAAAAACTTGCGGAGGAATTGGAGAAGTACCAGGAGCGGCTTGAAGATATAGTCGAGGAACGCACCTCGGAATTGGAAAAGGCTGTAGAACTTCTTACCCGTGAAATAGATGTCCGCGTAAAAGCAGAAGAAGGATTGAAGAAAAGTGAGGCAGAATTCCGAAAATTATCTCAGGAATTTTATATACTCCTTAACGCAGTCCCCGATACCCTGATTTTGCTGTCCCGGGACCTGAAAATCGTGTGGGCCAATCTGAGTGCAGCATCCGGATTAGGCAAGGAAGTTTCAGACATTGTCGGAGTACGTTGCCATGAATTATGGTACAACAGTTCCGTCCCCTGCCCGGACTGTCATGCACTTAAAAGTTTTCAAACGGGAAACTCCGAGAGTTCCATGCGCACAACACCCGACGGAAGATTATGGGATTGCCGGACGTTTCCTATGAAGGATGAAAACGGAGGTGTAAAAGATGTCATGGTCGTTGCTGCCGACGTCACTGAAAAAACTGCCCTTCAGGCAGAGGCAATGCATTCTGCCCATCTTGCTTCGCTCGGTGAGCTTGCGGCAGGCGTTGCCCATGAGATCAACAATCCCTTAAACGGGATAATCAATTATGCCCAGATACTTGCCAATAGGTTAAGCAAAGAGACCAGAGAGAACGAGATAGCGGGCAGGATTATAAAAGAGGGTGATCGCATTGCAAATATCGTAAGGAGCCTCCTTTCTTTTGCACATGACAGAAAAGAAGAAAAGAGTATTTTTAATGTTCGCGAGATATTATCGGACACCCTTTTGCTGTCCGAGTCGCGGATATTGAAGGACGGTATAAAACTGAAGATAAATGTCCCGCGGGACCTGCCTGAGATAGTCGTGAACTCACAGCAGATACAACAGGTCTTTATGAATCTTATAAGCAATGCGAGATACGCCTTGAACCAGAAATATCCCGGTACGAATGAAAATAAGATACTTGAGATCTCGGGCGAAACGATAATGATTGACGGTCATTCCTACATACGCATGTTATTTTATGACCATGGGACGGGTATGGCGGACGATATACTCGACAAGGTAATGAACCCTTTTTTCTCCACCAAGCCGAGCGGTCACGGAACCGGACTCGGTTTAAGCATAAGCCACGGCATCATCAGCGACCATAATGGAAAACTTACTATAGAGAGTATCGAGGGAGAATTTGCGAGGGTAATTATAGATTTGCCGGTAAAGATGCGGGATCCGGGACTTGAAACTTGAAATCCTGAAACTATAAACTATATAAACCTACTAAACTATGCGGGAGGACATGAAATGAAACCAAAAGCAAGGAAAAGGGATTCCGAAGAGGAAAAAGAGGGACACATCCCATATTTCGATACCGAGAATAGCAAAGGCAAAGTCAAAAAATATGGGATGTGTCCCTCTTTTTCTGAAACGCGGGTTAGGATAAGGCGCGAGAATATAAACCTTAGTGCGATTGCCGGAAAGATTGCGGATAGGCTTAAAAAAACTCACGTAGAACGCGGGACGGAGTTTATAATTGCAGAAAATCTTATTGCCTATTGCGATGCGAATCTGTTAAATGTGGTGTTGGAGAACCTGCTCGGCAATGCATGGAAGTTTACGTCAAAAAATCCGAAGGCACTGATAGAACTTGGAGCAGTCGAATGCGGAATGCGAAATGCGGAATGCGAAACTCGGAATTCGGAATTTAACTCCGCACTCCGCATTCCGCATTCCGAAGTTGTTTATTTTGTCCGCGATAACGGTGCGGGTTTTGACCCGGATTATACCGAAAAGGAATGCGGAATTAAAATTCGAGACCCGAAACATCCTTTGTTTTAATTTAATCATAATTTAATTTTTGCTTGACAATAATTTAATTGTGATTATATAATTGCTTGATGAATAGGCCAAGGGTTATAGAAAGAATCTACAACACGCATCTTAGAAAGTCATTAAATAGTCCAATGATTACCGTCCTGATCGGTCCAAGACAGTCAGGAAAGACCACGTCGGTAAATTCCTTCCTCGACGGTATTATACACAGCAGAAGATTTTATCTTAATCTGGATTCCTCATTCGAAAGAGACAGGATCAAGAGCAATGAAAGTTATTTAGAGGAAAAGATAGAGGAAACTTTAGGTTTCAGGTTGAATTCGCTGAAAGAGAGATTTTATGTTTTTATCGATGAGGCTCAGAAACTTCCATTAATCTTTGAGACCATAAAAATCTTATACGACAGGTACTCCGGCTACCTAAAATTTATCATAAGCGGTTCGTCAAGTCTTGAGCTTCTCGATAAAACGGCAGAGACGCTGGCAGGCAGGGTTCAAGTCCTGAGGATTTACCCTTTTTCGATGAGTGAGGCATCCGTTTATGAAGAGATCGGAGGCTTTGAATGTGCAGAAACCTTTTATAAGGGCGTTTTTTCGGGTTCTCTTAATCAAGGGCGGTTGTCTCGACTTATCCGGGAATTTAAGCCCAAAGGCAAGAAGAAGATACAGTTGATTAATAAACTCATTACCCGGAGTCTTTTTCCTCCTACATTTTCAAAGGTAGATGAGTATGCTATTCCGAGATGGCTGATAGATTATATCGATACCTATATAGAAAGGGATATGCGCAGTATTAAAGATATCGGAAATATAGAAGGTTATCGCAGGGTTGTTGCCCAATTATCTTCGAGGGTAGGCAGTCTCCTTGACTATAACCAACTTGGAAATGATGCAGGTGTTAATCAGATTACTACTAAGAAATATGTAACGATCTGGCAGGAGAGCCTCATCGGATTTCTCCTTTCGCCTTTCTTTTTGAATATATCTACGAGGATTAAAAAATCGAAAAAGGTATATTTCTTCGATAATGCACTTATATGGGCATTATCGGGATTTAAGGATATAAACCTAATCGAGGCAAGTGGAGGGGCCGGACATTACTTTGAAAATCTTGTGATCGCAGATTTTATAAAATGGGGGATAAATCTGGAAATGCCTCCTTCTTTTTATTTCTGGCAAAAGAGTCCCGTATCGGAGATAGACCTTGTCATAAGCACAAAGGGGATGGCAATACCCGTTGAGATTAAATACTCCACTGCATGGGATAAAAAATATATGCATGCTATTGATATATTTAAAGAAAAGCACGGTGGAAAAGGTTTAAAGGTACCTTTTTCACTGGTTGTTTATAGAGGGGATTTTTTTGTGCCGCGGAAGGATGTCTTTTGCATCCCTGTGTGGGTTCTATGTTAACAACAACTCAAAAACAAAAACTTGAATGCCCGATTTTTTGTTATAATGACGTATGAAAAAAATCTTTGAAATCGATCGAGAGCTATTTCCTCTTATAGGAGTTCTGAAAAAACTCAGGGAAGAAGGCAAGATTCTCATTGCCGTGCTTTATGGTTCATATGCAGCTGGCATACCTCACCGAAGGTCGGATATAGACCTTGCCCTTTATATAAATGCGAGGGATGAGAATGATGAGATCGGGATAATAGATAGGGTTCTTATGTCCCTTGAAAAAGAAATTTCAATCTTAAGGCTGAACGACGATGATGAGTCGCCATTCGTAATTCAAGAGGCATTAAAAGGGATAAATCTCGTAGATCCCGACAAAGATACATTCTACAGCCTGGCACATAAGGTATTGCATGAGACAGAGGCCATAAGATTTAAAAGGGCAGTTCATGCATGATAAAAGGCAAGAGCAGATTTTTTCTTTTTTGCAAGATACGATAAGTTATTTTCTTTCCAGGCTCGAAGGCGTTGACCGCGACATTTATTTTGCAGACAGAGATAAGCGAAGCGTTCTCGATAAAACCATAAACGATATTATTTTATGCACGATTGATATTGCTGAGGAATGCCTGAAAAGTAAAAAAAGGACGATCCCCGACACATATAAGGATACGATCCTGGCCTGCCATGAATTCATAGGAGACGTCGTTCTGGCTGTTGCGCCGTTAGTTAAGCATCGAAATGAAACGATTCATCAATACCTTAAGATAAATTGGCAGAATATAATAACGGTCAAGAATAAGATTAAGGATATACGGCTGTTTGCAAATGCAGTGAAAAAGAATTGCGGATTGCGGAATGCGGAAGTAAATCAAATGCGGAATGCGAAATGCGGATTGCGGAATGAAAAATAAAGAGTAAATCAAATGCGGAATGCGAAATGCGGAATGAAATCGGGAACAATGACTTAAAACAGAGGACAAAAAAATTTGCATTGGACATTATCAAGTTGGTAGAATCATTGCCAAAAACGCCCATATCTCAGATATTGGGGAAACAGCTATTGCGAGCCGGCACTTCTGTAGGAGCTAATTATAGGGCTGCTTGCAGGGCTCGTTCATCGGCGGATTTTATTGCGAAGATGGGGATAGTCGAGGAAGAAGCCGACGAATCCATTTATTGGATGGAATTACTCTGCGAATCGGGCATAGTTCCTCAGAACATGATTGATCCTCTAAAGGGTGAAGCGTCCGAGTTGCTCGCCATAACGGTGTCTTCCATCAGAACGGCTCGGAAGGGAAGCAGATGAGTTCAGAAAATTCCACATTCCGCATTCCGCAATCCGCATTTACAAAGCCATTGCATGTTTTAATCATCGAGGATTCAGAAGATGACGCCGTTCTCCTGCTGCGCGGACTGCAAAGGGGCGGATACGATCCGGTTTTTGAGCGGGTAGAAACCCCTGAGGCCATGAAGGATGCTCTCGGGGGAAAACAATGGGATATCGTTATTTCCGATTACGTGCTGCCCCGGTTCAGCGGTCTTGCTGCACTGGATGTTCTTAAGAAAAGCGGCCTCGATCTTCCTTTTATCATTGTGTCGGGCAATATCGGTGAGGATATCGCCGTAGAGACAATGAAGGCCGGTGCTCACGACTATATCATAAAAGGGAATCTAAAAAGACTTATCCCGGCAGTCGAAAGAGAGCTTCGTGAGGCAGAAATCCGCCGTGAACGGCAACTCGACAGAAAAAAACTAATCGAAACCTCCGAACTACTGGAAAACATCTTTTCAAATATCTATATCCTGATAGCGTATATGGATACGAAATTCAACTTCATACGCGTAAACCCTCTTTATGCTAAGGCTGACGGACGGGAGCCTGAATTCTTTGTCGGCAAGAACCATTTCGATCTATACCCGAATAAAGAGAATGAGGAGATATTCAGGAAAGTCGTTATTACCGGCGAACCTTACTTTACTTACGCTAAACCCTTTCAATACGCCGAACATCAGGATCGCGGAGTCACTTACTGGGATTGGAGCCTACAGCCCGTAAAGGATAATGGGGGAGATGTTCATGGATTGGTGTTGAGTCTTATTGATGTAACGGAGAAGATTAAACTGCAGTCCAAGGCTATGCAAAATGCCCATCTTGCAGCTCTGGGAGAACTTGCGGCAGGCGTGGCCCATGAGATAAATAACCCCTTGAACGGTATTATCAATTATGCGCAGATATTGGTCAATAAAATCGCTAAAGAGAGCAGGGAGAACGAGATTGCCTCCCGGATAATAAAAGAAGGGGGACGCATAACGAATATCGTTAGAAGCCTTCTATCCTTTGCCCGCAAAAGGACAGAGGAAAAAGGTATTTATACCATCTCCGGTATACTGTCCGACGCCATGCTCTTGACGGCGACTCAAATATTGAAGGACAATATAAAACTTAAAGTGAACGTTCCGGATAACCTGCCGGAGATATTTGCGAATGCACAGCAAATACAGCAGGTCTTCCTTAATATAATGAATAATTCCCGGTATGCGTTAAATGAAAAGTATCCCGGGCCGCATGAGGATAAAATACTTGAGATCTCCGGCGAAACGGTAACAATAGAGGGACGGCAATATATAAAGACGATATTTTATGACAGGGGTACCGGGATATCTGCAGATATAATAGACAAAATAATTAATCCTTTTTTTACGACTAAGCCCGGCGGAAAAGGGACAGGCCTGGGGTTGAGCATAAGCCACGGTATTATCCGTGACCATGACGGCCACCTCAGGATAGAAAGTGTTAACGGAGAATTTACCAAAATGATAGTAGAACTTCCCCCGGTTATGTGAGGCAGCAAATGAAATCAAAGATTCTTGTAATAGACGACGAGGAAAGCATAAGGTTTACCTTTGAAAATTTTCTTTCCGATGAAGGATACGATGCAGACACTGCGGAAGACTTCGGCAGGGCGATAGCAAAGCTCGACGAAAAAGATTTTGATATAATATTCGTTGATATACTTCTTGGAGACAAAACCGGAATAGACATTCTACGGGAAGTAAAAAATAGAAATCTTAATTGTTCGGTCATTATGATGACCGGATATCCTAACATCGAAACCGTATCCGACGCCCTCAGACTCGGCGCCTTCGACTACATTACTAAGCCGATCTCGCAACAAACATTGCTGCATACCACCCGCATCGCTTTAAAACATAGGGCGATGACCGAGGAAAAAGATAAGTATCATTCAAACTTAGAGGCTATCTTCAGAAGCGTTAAGGACGCCATTATCACTATGGATAAAGAATTGGTAGTGGTTGAGGTCAACGATGCTGCCGGAGATATCTGCGGCTTTTCCCGTGATATAGTAGGTAAAAAATTCGAGTCACTTGCGACATGGTGCGGCCGCAGATGTCTTGAATCCCTCACGGAAACTATCGCTAAAAAAGAGATGGTGGAGGTACATCGCTTTGAATGCCGGAACCATCAGGGACAGGTCGTTTCCTTGACCGCGTCTCCATTGCTGGACAGCTACGGGAATCTTTCCGGAGCCGTACTTGTCATCAGAGACGAGAGCCGTCTGGCCGGTCTCGAACGCAACCTCGGAGAGCGTAAACAATTTCACAATATGGTGGGCAAAAGCGAGAAGATACAAAAAATTTATTCATTGATCGAAGATCTCGCTGATGTCCAGACCACCGTCCTGATTACAGGGGAGAGCGGTACAGGTAAGGAACTGGTGGCGGATGCCCTCCATTACAGAGGAAGTCGCGGCAATAAGCCTTTGGTCAAGGTGAACTGTTCTGCCTTATCCGAGAACCTTCTCGAAAGCGAGCTATTCGGACACGTACGAGGAGCCTTTACAGGAGCAATTCAGGATAAGGTAGGGAGATTCCAGAGGGCAGACGGCGGAACGATCTTCTTAGACGAGATCGGCGATATATCACCGCTTATACAATTGAAACTTCTGAGGGTAATTCAGGAAAAAGAATTTGAGAGGGTTGGGGATTCCATACCTCTTAAAGTTGATGTAATGATTATCGCGGCCACGAATCAAAACCTTTCTGAAAAGGTTAAGAGAGGTGAGTTTCGGGAAGACCTTTATTATCGCCTAAAGGTAGTAGAAATAACTATGCCGCCGCTTAGGGAGAGAAGGGATGACATGCCGTTACTTGTGGACTACCTTCTCGAAAAATTCAATAAAAGGTTTAACAAGACGATAACAGCCATATCGGATGACGTCCAGAGGATTTTCATGAATTACAACTGGCCCGGAAATATCAGGGAGTTAGAACATACCCTCGAACATGCCTGCATTCTCTGCCGGCAAAACACAATCATCCTCGATCACCTCCCGCCGGAAGTCAAAGAATTCACATTAACAGGTAGGTCATCATTTAGGACCAAAAAAGAAACCGAGCATCAGGAGATTATCGCCGCTCTTAAAAAGACGGCATGGAATAAGGCAAGGGCAGCACGGTTGCTTGGCATTGATAGAAAGACTATTTATCGAAAGATCGAAGAATACAAAATAGCCGCATGTCACATCTTTCTCTCTGTCATTCCGACTTGTTCGGAATCATTCTTAGAAGAAGGATGCTGGACAAGCCAGCATGACAGATAGGGCGAAGAAAAAAGAATAGGAGAGCATGATTCTTTTAGGACATTTCTATTTCTGAATTACATTGCGATTGCGAATTACGGAATTAAAAATCCGAAATCCGCACTGTGACATGCCACATATGTGTGACAATCAATTGTGTGGCATTCTACACTTTTAAAATGTCCCCCCTTCTCACTTTCCTGATATAACTCCTTGATAATATTTAATAAAATTAAAAGGGGATCCCCTAAACTTTTTAGGCATGCTTCTTGATAAAACAAATAGTGTCAGTGTCAGTTAACAGTGTCAATTTTTTTACTGACACGGACACTGAACACTGACACTTATTTTTTTTGATTTTTGAATTTCGGAAGATTGGAGGTAGTTGTATGCAGGTCTTGGAATTAGAAAACGAAAAAACATATTTTGGCGGAGGGGTTACCGAAGATACAGGACAGAAAAAGTTGTGCCCTTTTGTTCAAGATCCGGAGAATGATTGTTACATCGTGTTATTGAACAGCCTTAACATAGAGGCAGCCATATACTATTGTGGAAAGAATTTCGAAGAGTGCGAGATGTACAAAAGGCGGGTAAAAACTGAGGGGAATGAAAAATGAAATGTCCTTATATTAATCTTTAAAGGAAGGAGAAATATCATGGGTATTAAGGGTCTGGCCGAGGCAATAATATTACAGTCTATGGAAGATTTGTGGGATGAAGAGCATAAGGACGATTCTGTTAGATTTTTTGACGGCGAGGGGTTCAGCCTCTGCGCTGATATAGCCGGCATGAATTTTTTTGAACAACTCAGATTGTATAACATGGCAAACAGGATGGTGCCGCGGGCAGTCAATGGAAGGAAAAAACCCAAAAGACAACTTACGCAAACCGTTGCATAAATCTTTTTCAGTGTCAGTGCCTGTTCACTGACACTGTATTAATAAGGAGAATTAAATGGGTCGAGATAAGATCAGGGTTCTAAGAAAGGGAGCAATAATCAGACATAAAGACAAGAATAAAGACGGTACGGTTATAGACTGGGGAAATATTATAAACCTAAAGAGAATATTCGGTAAGGGGGACAAAAAATTAGCTTATGAGTATCTCCAAAAGCCTATCGAGTTCATCGAGGGAATAGTATTCGATCTCGATCCTGCCTCCATTTTTACCTCTATGCTGGATCCTTACCTTGGTTCCGAGACTCTTTATAAGTTTATCCTCAAGGGACGCTATCTGGGGATCTTTATGCAACTTACGACCTTTAGATTTTTTTCCTTCAAGGAGGCTGATATTTTTTGCAAGAGCTTCCGTCTCTCTGACGCTGAGACCCTTTCTTATTACCCTCCTTGCCGCCTCTGTCTGGTTTGACTTCCCCTCGATCGAAAGGACTGCCCTTGCATGCCCCATGCTTAAAGAACCATTGGAGATCAATGATTTTATTTCCTCCGGTAGTTTTAAAAGCCTGAGGTAATTGGCTACGGTAGCCCTTTCTTTCCCAACCCGTTCCGAAAGCCCTTCTTGTGTGAGATCGAAGTCTTTTAACAACCTGTTGAATGCCTCTGCCGTTTCGATAGGATTAAGGTCTTCTCTCTGAATGTTTTCTATAAGGGCTATCTCCAGCGAATCCTTAGATGCGACATTTTTCACGATTGCAGGGATTTTTTTAAGCCCCGCGATCTGTGCTGCCCGCCACCTTCGCTCTCCTGCAATCAGTTTGAATGAGCCGTCTCCGACCCTTGAGACTATTATCGGCTGGAGTATCCCTTTTTCTTTTATAGATACGGAAAGCTCTTTCAGGGAATCATCCCTGAATATCTTCCGGGGCTGTTCTCCCGGAAATATTCGATTGACCTCTAAATTCAATATCTCTTCGCCCTTTTCGGGTATTAAGGCCTCAAGTCCTTTGCCCAATGCCGTTCGCATTCAATATCTCCTTTGCCAGTGATAAAAAGCTCTGTGCACCTTTTGATCGCGCATCATAAATAAGGACTGGTTTCCCATGACTCGGCGCCTCGGCAAGGCTTATATTCCTCGGTATTACCGTGTCATATACCTTATCTCCGAAATGCTTCCTGACTTCTTCCACCACCTGATGTGCAAGGGTATTTCTCGGATCGAACATCGTGAGGACTATCCCTTCGATATCGAGTGAAGGATTGAACGAACTCCTTACCAGCCTTATGGTATTCGTAAGAAGACCAAGACCTTCGAGTGCATAATATTCGCACTGCACCGGTACAAGCACGGAATCGGCTGCCACAAGTGCATTCAGGGTTAAAAGGCCGAGAGACGGAGGACAATCAATTAAGATATAGCGGTACCTGTCGCGTATGGCATTTATCGAACCGGAAAGGATATGTTCCCTGCCCTCACGACCGACAAGCTCTATCTCAACTCCGAGAAGATCTACGGTTGACGGTACGATGTCAAGATGTCCGATAGAGGTCTCTTTAATAGTATCGGTTATTACGCATCTATCTGAATAAACATCATAAAGCGTTTTATCGAGACCGGCCCTTTCTATGCCGAGGCCGCTTGTGGAGTTTCCCTGAGGATCCGTATCTACGATAAGGATATCCTTTTCTGCAAGTGCCAACGATGCAGCAAGGTTTATAGCAGTCGTGGTCTTGCCGACGCCGCCTTTTTGATTTGCTATTGCGATTATCCTGCCCATGGCTGAGGTTAGTGTATGAATAAATAAATTTTCAATAAATCTCCCCTAACCCCTCTTTTCCAAAGAGGGGATCAGAAGGATTCCCGACAAGCGGGAATGACAAAGTACGATTTATTTTTTTGATACCCCGCCGTCTCTGCGGCGGGGAGCTTCATTTCACAATTAGCTTCTGAAAGTATATAATAAGTGCATCGGTTTAAGGACGGTAGTCAGCAGTAGCCTGGTAGTTAAAACGTATTTTTTAGTTTTGGAGGATTTATGAAGATATTTGAAGGCGAGTTTCAAGCAAAGGGATTAAAATTCGGGATTGTTGTTAGCAGGTTCAATGATTTTATTACAAGCAAGCTTCTTGACGGTGCAATGGATGCTCTCCTGCGCCACGGTGCAAGGGAAGACGACATAAATGTCGTCAGGGTTCCCGGCTCATTTGAAATTCCTCTGGTAGCAAAAAAACTGGCCTCAAAAGGGGCGTATCATGCCGTTATATGTCTCGGCACAGTGATCAGAGGCGCCACTCCGCATTTTGAATATGTCGCAGCAGAGGTATCAAAGGGCATCGCATCTGCTTCCTTGGAAACCGGTATCCCAATTGCCTTTGGGGTAATTACATCCGACACCATCGAGCAGGCGGTTGAAAGGGCAGGGACAAAGAGCGGGAACAAAGGATGGGACGCAGCCGTAACTGCTATCGAGATGGCACAACTTCTAAAGAAGCTATAATGACAGCAATCAGCATTCAGCATTCAGCAATAAGGACTTTTTGCAATATTTTTATGCTGATAGCTGATAGCTTTATGCTAATTGCTATCTCATGAAGCGTCGCAAGGCAAGGGAATATGTACTCCAGTTTTTGTTCCAATCCGATTTCAGAGACAACGACCATAGAAGTAATCTGAAACAGTTCTGGACCGATAAGAATGATGCGGACCAGGACATAAAAAAGTTTTCATCGGAGATCATCGAAGGAACCCTTTCAAGACTTGACGAGATTGATTCGACAATAAAAGGTGCGGCAGAACACTGGATACTTGAGAGAATGGCTGCCGTGGACAGGAATATCTTAAGGTTTGCGGTTTACGAACTCCTCTATCGAAATGATATCCCTCCGGCAGTAACAATAAACGAGGCCATCGAGATAGCAAAAAAATATTCGACGGCAGAGGCAGCCTCGTTCATAAACGGAATTCTCGATAAAATTGCAGGAAGCACGGAGAAAAAGCAGAGGGGATCTAAATGAGATATGCCGTTATTTCGGACGTCCATGCAAATCTTGAAGCACTTGAAACGGTGTTGCAGGATATTAAAAAGAGAAAAATAAAAGATACCCTGTTTCTCGGAGATACGGTCGGATACGGACCCAATCCTAATGAGTGTATAGAATTGCTGAAGGATTCCTGTAAAATAATGCTTGCGGGTAATCACGACTGGGCTGTTATCGGGTTAACGGATATAGATTACTTTAATGAATATGCAAGGGCTGCAGTGGAATGGACATGGAGTGTTATTAAAAAGCAGGGTGTCGAGTTTCTTAAAACATTACCGATAATAAAGGTGTTAAAACGAGATAATATGCTGCTCGTGCATTCGACACCAAAAGAACCGGAGGAATGGCATTATCTTCTGACGCTCGGAGATGCCGAGTCTAATTTCCATTCCTTTGAGCAGAAGATGTGTTTTTTGGGGCATAGTCATTCTCCGTCTATGATAGAACGACTTCCATCAGGAGAGATGGTTACATACAAAGAAGATGTTATGTTAGGAAAGGTCGAGAGATACATAATAAATGTCGGAAGCGTAGGCCAGCCGAGGGATGGAGATCCGAGGGCTTGCTATGCAATTGCCGATGATGAAAAAGTCGAACTTATACGGATAAAATACAACTTCTGGGAGACGCAAAAAAAAATGCACGACGCAGGATTACCGCTGCCTTTGATAGAGAGGCTTGAGAGAGGGGTGTAATATGATACCGCGTTATACAAGACCCGTAATGGGCAGACTCTGGGAGCCGGAGAATAAATTTCAGAAATGGCTCGACGTTGAGATAGCCGCGTGTGAGGCATGGGCCGAGCTTGCGGAGATACCGATGGATGCAGTCGCAGCCATAAAGAAAAAGGCGAGATTCGATGTAAAGCGGATTGATGAGATAGAAGGTGTTGTAAAGCATGATGTCATTGCATTTCTTACGTCCGTTGCAGAAAATGTAGGGCACGAATCGAGGTTCATTCATAAAGGTCTTACGTCATCCGATATCGTTGATACTGCACAGTCTCTTTTGATGAAAGAGGCTGCGGATATAATTATTAAGGATATCAAAGAATTAATGTCTGTCCTCAAAAAACAGGCATATAAATACAAAGATACTATCACCATCGGCCGCAGTCACGGCATCCATGCTGAACCTATGACATTCGGACTAAAATTCGCCCTCTGGCATGAAGATATGAAACGGAATCTCGATAGAATGAAAAGGGCAAAAGGGGTAATAAGCATCGGCAAGTTATCAGGTGCTGTCGGTACATTCTCGAATATCCCGCCGGCAATCGAAGAAAAGGTTTGCAGGAAGCTCGGATTGAAACCCGAACCTGTCGCAACTCAGGTTGTGCAGAGAGACAGACATGCAGAATATCTCTCTGTGCTCTCTCTTATCGCAGCATCCATAGAGAAGATATCGGTTGAGATAAGGCACCTCCAGAGAACCGAGGTGCTTGAGGCAGAAGAACCGTTTGCCAAAGGCCAGAAGGGTTCTTCGGCAATGCCGCATAAGAGAAATCCTGTAGGCTGTGAAAACCTATCCGGCCTTGCGAGGGTTGTACGCTCAAATGCAATGGCAGCATTGGAAAATATTGCCCTCTGGCATGAGCGTGACATATCCCATTCCTCTGTCGAACGGGTGATAATCCCCGACAGCACAATACTCGTTGACTATATGATTGAGAGGTTGAGAGGCATAGTTGAAGGTCTCCATGTATACCCTGAAAGGATGAAAAAAAATATGGAGAAAAGCTTCGGCCTTTACAATTCCCAGCGGGTACTTCTTGCCCTAACGGAAAAGGGTATGAGCCGGGAGGATGCATACTTGATCGTCCAGAAAAATGCAATGAAAAGCTGGAAGAAGGGGATTGAGTTCAAGAGGTTATTACTAAAGGATAGCGAGATTAAACAATATCTTAAACCTAAAGAGATAGGAAAGATATTCGATCTGAAATATTACCTCAAAAATGTGGATTACATATTTAAAAGGGCCTTCGGTGAACGACTATAAAAAGGAATATACTAATTTTTCTCTCCCGGTCCCCGAAAGATTTTCCTTCCCCCTCGACGTCTTCGATAAATGGGGAGACAGACTCGCCCTTTTCTGGACAGACGGCGTTAAAGAAAAAAAAATTTCCTTCGCTGACCTGCCGAAGACCATAAGCGGAAAGATAAAGAGAAAGGAATTAAAGATAAGGGAATTTGAGGACTATAAAAAATGATTTTACTTTTCGCCATTGCGAAGATCAATTTCTTTATAAACAAGATAGGATATATCCTTGATATTTTCGGCCAGAACACTAAAATCATCGCCCCTTGTCATCACGCATAATAGATATGGGTGGTTAGGATAATAAATAATGCCGCAGTCGTGCAATTGTTTTATATCCTTGCCCTTATGTTCTCTTCGCTCTCCAAACTTGTGTGATACAATTATATTTTTCGGTACACCTGCAACAAGGCCGTCCTTAAATTCAACCCTGCTCAAATAGTCTAATGCCCTTTCCGACATCGCCTTGCCCAGATAAGAGGCATTAAAAAGAACCCTGAAGAAAGAGGCATAAGTCTTCACATCCATGAAATCCTCGGTTTTGCGAATACCCGGTATTTCCATCCCGAGATCCGTAAATGGCTGGGTGAATAACATGAAATCCAGATTATTCTCAAGGATGTCCTTCGCATTATTATCCGAATATATGATCAGATTATAGATTAACTCTTCTACCGAATAGCTTTTACCTACCTCTGTCACCTTTGACGGCCTTATATTTTCTAATGAGTTATAATCCGTTCCCCCTTTGTATGTTATCTGCCTTGACAATATTTGCGGATTGGATTCTGCTACCTTAAAGTAAGCCATCATGATCGGCACCTTTAATAAGCTCGCAGGCGAAAAATCTTTGTCGTCGTTTATCCCGAACCACGGGCCATTGTTAAGGTCCCGAAAATATACGGATATATGGGTCGCCTTTTTATTATCTATCTTGTCCTCAATGAGTTCCTGGACTTTATGCTTAAACGGCCTTAATTTTCTGTCTGCTATATTTTCCGGTTCTTCGCATTCGAGTAAAGGATTCGTAAACTTAGACCCTCGCTCATGAAGCTCGAACTTCACAGGGTTGCTGCTCATGAACAAATCACCTGCAAATACCCCTACCAATGCCCCCCCTAAAATACCGCCTAACAAAAAAGATAATAGTAAAGGGAGTCTTTTGATAAGTTTTTCCATGTAGATTGTAAGATAACGACTCATCGGTGTGTAGGGTTTTCTTTTTAAGGATAACATATATTTTTAATTTTATCTACTCACTTTCCAAAATAAATCTAAATGTGATAGCATAAAGACGCTGTTAAAAGTATTCAGTGTCAGTTATTAGTGTCAGTGTCAGTCTAAATATCAGTTTTTACTGTCACTGACACGGGTTACTGACACTTTTTTACTGACACTGTCACTATTCAGTGACACATTATCATGGAGGATGTATATGGACAGGCTTACCTATAAACTGGCAGGAGTGGATATTGCCGAAGGCGACAGGTTTATAGATATCATATCCCCTAAGGTCAGGCAGACGTTCAGACCGGAGGTCATGACCGATATCGGTTCATTTAATGCCCTGTTTAAGCTTGATATAAACAGATACAAAAACCCTGTTCTTGTCAGCGGAACGGACGGCGTAGGTACAAAGTTAAAGATGGCATTTATGATGGATAAGCATAATACGGTAGGTATCGACCTCGTTGCAATGTGTGTAAATGATATCCTCACAAGCGGTTCCGAGCCCTTATTTTTCCTTGACTATTTCGCAACAGGCAGACTGAAACCCGAAAAGGCGGCAGAGGTTATAGAGGGGATAGTAGAGGGTTGTAAACAGGCCGGCTGCTCTTTAATAGGCGGAGAAACGGCAGAGATGCCGGGATTCTATGCAGAGGGCGAATATGACCTCTCCGGTTTTGCCGTAGGTGTTGTTGAAAAGGATAACATAATAAACGGCTCCGACATAAAAGCGGGAGATGTTATTATAGGCCTTGCATCTAGCGGTCTTCACAGCAATGGATATTCACTCGTCAGAAAACTGTTCTTCGACATCAAAAAAACCGACCCATGTACTTTTGTTAAAGAACTTGGGTCGTCTCTCGGCGACGAGCTCCTCAAGCCGACAATAATATATGTAAAGGCATTTGATCTAATTAAAGACGTTGTTAGAGTAAAAGGGATGGCCCATATCACAGGCAGTGGTATTCCGGGGAATCTGCCGAGGATATTTCCGGAAGGAGTATGTGCCGTTATAAAAGAGGGGTCATGGCCGACACCTCCGATTTTTCAGCTTATTAAAGAAATGGGTAATGTACCTCACGATGATATGAGGATGACTTTCAATATGGGGATAGGGTATATTATTGTCATACCGGAGGCCGATTCGGATAGGGTAATTTTTACTCTAAACGAATCAGGGTTTAATTCATATCCGATAGGAAATATCGAGAAAGGAGGCCGGACCATAAGATATGCATAGATTAAGAATTTTACTTAAAAAGGCATTTACTCCTATAACCATAATGTTAATACCGCACAGTAATAGGAAACCCATTAACTTTAGGATCCCGTCTATCGGAATAGCCATATCGTTATTCTTGTGGTTTATCGGAACAATATACGTATTTTCCATAGCCGTAGATGCATTCGAGTATCACAGAATGCAAAGTAGGCTTGGATATTACTCGAGCCAGTTTTTAGAGATGAAGGCCACAATGCTGGCTCTTAAAAAAACAGAGACCGAGTTTAAAAAACTCTTTTCGCTTAATTCCAGAGAAAAGGTACTCGAAAATGTAGATACCTCGGACACCGGCGCAATAGATATGGAGGCACTAAAACAGCAGATAAAGAAGACGGTGGAGACGGTTGCGGATATAAGAGACTATCTGAGTCAGCAAAGGGATTTATATATGGCAACTCCAAAAGGCTGGCCCATTAAAGGGAGTCTAACCTCTCCCTTCGGCAGGAGAGTGCATCCGAAAACCGGCGAGGAGGATTTCCATTCAGGTCTCGACATAAGTGCTAATCCGGGTAATCCCGTAACGGCGACAGCAGACGGGATAGTGAGTTTTTCCGGCTGGAACGGTGGGAGCGGTAATCTCGTAGTCATAGAACATGGGTTTGGATATTCGACATTTTATGCCCATAACAAAATGACTGCGGTTAAGGTCGGACATCGGGTAAAAAGAGGAGAGATCATTTCATATGTCGGTTCAACGGGAAATTCGACGGGTCCCCACGTCCATTATGAAGTATGGAAAAACGGAAGTCCTGTTAATCCAAAACCTTTTATCGAAGGAAGGAGTTAGTATATGTTTGCAAGAAATACGGAAAAACTCGAATCGTTTGTTGGGGTAAACAGCTGTTTCAAAGGTGACATACAGACAAAAGGCACGTTGAGGATCGACGGTACGGTTGAAGGCAATATCGAAACTGATTGGCTCATAATCGGAGAGCAGGCATATCTCAAAGGCGATGTTTTAACAAGAGGCATAGTCATCGGCGGCAAAGTTGACGGTAATATTAAGGCCAAGGAGATAATAGAGATCAAGTCAAAAGGGCAGATCATAGGAGAGATTGTAACTAATAAGCTTACGGTTGCGGAGGGCGCGGTATTTGAAGGTCGTTCTTTAATGCGAAGAGAAGAATCGAATGTGGTTGAATTACAGGCAGTAGAAAGAAAACAGGCCAGGGAATAAAATCAAGATTACAGTGACAGTGTCAGTGCTCAGTGTCACCCTTCGACCCGCTCAGGGTAACGGTCATGGTGAGCCTGTCGAACCATATTGACACAGACACTAATCACTGACACTGACTCAGTTTACCACCAGTAAGGATACCTATACCAATACCAATGTGGGTAATAAGGATAAGGCGGATGATAATAGTAATAATATCGTCCCTTTTCCTCTTTCCAGAGATGGAGTTCTTTTATTGCAAAAAGGGGATATGTATATTCGGTATCACCTATCTTCTTTTTCCTGCTGCCGATCAACTCCCCTGCAATCGTTATCTCCCGCCTTTTCTTATGGATCATAGGGTCAAGATACCCTTTATCTATTGCCATAAAGCGGCCGGATGATAGGTCCGTGTCTATGAGATCGCCGTATTCGTTGACAGGGGTCTGCACCGCCTCGATTATCGAACCTTCTTCCGTATTTTTTGTCTCTACAATTATGCCCCCGAGTATGAATATGGAGCCTTTATACTTATCTATATTTCCTTTTATTTCGCTGAACAGTATGTCTGTCCGCGACTGTTCCCTCACGGATTTTGAAAGCACATGTGTGCAGGAAGAAATAAGGAAGCCGACAGCAACAAGCAATAGTACCCTCTTTATATTCATACATACCTCCTTATTATTTTGTATCATGTTTAGATAGGATATGCAAGTAAAATTTAGGTTATCTAATTATCTGGTTCAATTGAAATATGGGGAGTAGAACGGCGAATACGATGACCCCTACGATGAGACCCATTAATAAAATCATCGAGGGTTCGAGAAGGGATAATGCCCTTTGCACCCTTCGTGAAAAATCTTCTTCATAAGAGTCTGCTGCCTTATTAAGAACCTCTACCAGCCTTCCGCCTTTCTCGCCTGTTGATATCAACTGGAGCAGAACCGGGGGAAAGCCCTCCAGCGACGCCGAGAGTTTTGCCCCTTCTGCAACCTTCCTGCCTGCATCTTTAATCTTCGCCTGCAGCATCTTATTACCTATAGCTACGGAAGAAAGCTCAAGTGCCCTGAGAATGGGAAGCCCGCCCTCGAGCAGGAACCCGAATGTCCTTGTGAATCTGGAAAAATACAAACTCTGGATTATATTGCCCGGCATTTTCATAAGTATATTGTCTATCAGCAATTCATTCTTCTGCCTGAATCTTTTGAACCATATAATGCTTCCTGCGATAACAGCCGCAATTACCCACCAGTAGTCCCTGAAAAAGTTGCTTATCGCAATAAGGACAATTGTAATAAATGGGAGACTGCTCCTCGTGTCCTCGAATATCTTTACGATCTTCGGGACGACCAGTGTGAATAGAAAGGACAAGACAATGAAACCTACACAGACCATGAAGATAGGGTATATCATAGCCGCCCTCACCTTATGCCTGACGGCGTCCTGTCTCTCTAAAAAATCAGAGAGTCTCGAAAGGACACTGCCGAGATTGCCGCTCGCCTCTCCTGCTGCAACCATATTTATATAGAATTCGGGGAAGATATCTTTATACTCTGCCATTGCCCTCGAAAGACTCGATCCCCCCTCAATACCCTCGCGTATCTTTATTAATGTCTCTTTCCAGTATCCTTTATTCTCTTCGCTCAGGGATCTAAATGCCTCGGTAAGCGGTACGCCTGAGAAGAGAAGTATCGAGAGCTGTCTTGTTATCGCGGGGAGAAGTGCGGCGTCGCGTTTTTTGAAGAAGACGCCTTTCTCTCTTCGAACATATTCGTTCACTTCCTTCGGGAGAAGGCCCGATTCCTTAATCTTCGATACGGCGTCTCTGAGGCCGTCCGCCTCTATAGTTCCGACAGCCTCGGTTCCATCTACCCTGTATCCTTTATATTCGAAGATCGGCATAACGAATATTGCAAATTGAAAATTGAAAATTGAAAATTTTTTTATTAAATTTTCAATACCCCACAGTCTCTGCTGTGGGGTGTCCTTATATTCCCCCTTTGGCAAAGGGGGATGAAGGGGGATTTTTGAATAAATAAATTTTCAATAAATCTCCCTTAACCCCTCTTTGCCAAAGAGGGGA
>JACQXD010000129.1 GCA_016208875.1 Nitrospirota bacterium | reverse complement strand
AGGAAGCAAATACAAAACGACTCGAAACAAATTCTAATACTTAAAGAAAACTCCGATGTATTGATACAGGTCTCAATGAAATTGTTAAAAAGGGGAGATGAAAATGTTAGCAAGTAGAACGAGAACGAAAAGCGGTATCTTTTACATAATTTGCTTCTTCGAGTATGTCTTTCAATGTCCCCATCTCTTCCGCTTCTTCAAGAAAAAGCCTTACAGCGGTCTTTAGCATTTCTTTGGCATGTTCAATGCTGCTGCCGCAGCTTGAAACGTCAAGCTCCGGACAGTAAGCAACATATGTATTATTTTCCTTAAAAACAATAACGTCAAAATCGATTTGTATCATAAATATGCCTCCAGTCAATACTACTGTTATAGCTTTATTGTTTTAATTATAACAGAGATTTGCAATATTGGACTGAATTATAAAAACACCTCTCCTTCAGGAATGAGTGCTTTCAGACATAAAAATAGGGGGATAGTCCGTTTATTCGATCTTCAACCTGCCTCAGCTAATTTTAGGGCAGGCTTTGGTTTACGCCTAACAAGCCGAGCCTTATAGTGCTCCTGTAATTTTCGAATATGCTCGTAATACTTTCCGGATAACAGAAAACATAGGGACGCTTCCCTGATTATTTTCCAAATTATTTTCCAAGGCTATATAAGGTTAAGAAAATAGGGTCTTGCAATATAATATTTCTGGCGTTTCCTAATCAAAATGCCCCGAATAACTCATACTTTATTTATGGTATAATTCTTCAGGAGGAGGCAATAAATGCTAAAAACAGTAATCTCTAAACAATCGAAACATCCATATATTTCTACCAATCCAAAAATATCTCAGGGTAGCCCTGTTATATCCGGCACAAGAGTAAGGGTAATAGATATAGCCATAGAATATGATAGACTTGGACTTACTCCGGATCAGATTATAGATGCCCATCCGCACTTGACTCTCGAAGCAGTTCATGATGCGCTGTCCTATTATTATGAGAATATAGAGGCTATGAATGAAAAAATTCGGCGGGAAAAGGAATTCGTAGACAAGTTATCAAAAACGAAAACATAGGGACGCTTCCCGGATTATTATCTTATATCAAATGAGTAGAGGGGGTTGGGAAATAGAAGGCAGGGCAATTATAAATTCCTCTTATGATAAAATACCATTATGTCGGTGTATAATTTTATCGGATTTAACAGTCAAAGAAGATGAAAAAACAAACCTTAAAACCAAACGGCAAAAACATCGAGATTGCACTTGAACTTCTTGAATTATCCCTGATTCTCAAGAAATCCGTTAAAAAGGCAACAAAGAGAAAATAGTGTCTATCATCGAAGCCTTCAAGAACACCATTACATTCATTGACGGGATTAAGAATGAAGGCATCATTGAAGATTATGCCTTAATCGGAGGGCTTGCGCTATCTGCATGGATAAGACCCCGCACCACAAAGGACATAGACCTGGTTGTTATAGTCTCAAAAGATACGAAATGGGAAAACATAGCCTCTATTATTGAAACCAGGCTGCATAAGAAAATTGCAGTCATGAAAGGCACACAGCGAACGCATATAAAAGAAAAACTTTCTTTTATGTCAGGACAGATTGAGGTGGACATAATAAGCACAAGGGGATTTGACTTGGCTGCTGAAGCAATTAAAAATGCCGTTATTACAGAGGTCTTTGGAAAACATATCAAAGTCGCCGTACCCGAGTATCTTATACTCTTAAAACTCCTGCCGTTGAGCGGTCAGGATGCCGTTGATATTAAGGCGCTTGTTAAAAAAGCTGATATTAAAAAACTGAAAACACTTGCTCAAAAACATTATCTGTTAACAAAACTTGAATCTCTATCATAAAAGAATTTTGGAGACACCATACCTAAATCCCGATATGAGAAAAAAACATAGGGACGCTTATTCTGATTATTTTCCAAAGTGATATAAGGTTTCAGATGAGGATCAGCTTGATTTTCAGCATCAACCACAATTCAATGTTCTTTCCCAAGATATGCCTCTATCACAAGTGGATTTTTTCGTATATCTTCTGGTGTCCCTTCTGCTATTTTAACGCCGTGGTCGAGGACAACGATATTTTCGGATATTCCCATTACAACCTTCATGTCATGTTCGATTAGTATGATTGTCTTCCCTAATCCCTGAAGATTTTTTATAAGTCCCATCATTTCCAATGTTTCCTGTGGATTCATTCCTGCGGTAGGCTCATCGAGGAGTATCAGTCGCGGCTCCGTTGCAATAACCCTTGCGATCTCAAGTCTTTTCTGACTGCCGTAAGAAAGATTGGCTGCGGTTACCTCTGCAAAATCTTCTATACCCGAGAGTTCGAGGTATTCGAGGGCCTTTTCCCTTATAGTCTTTTCTTCCTGTTTAAAGACGTTGTTTCTCAAGACCGAGGCAACCAGACCGGAGCCGGTTCGGCAGTGCTGGGAGACCATTACATTCTCGATAACACTCATTTCCTTGAAAAGCCTTATGTTCTGAAATGTCCGAGCAATACCGAGCCTAACGATATTGTGTGGTTTCAAAGCGGTGATCTCGGTATCGAGAAAAAATATATTCCCTTTTGTTGTTTTTGTAATACCCGTCAGACAGTTGAAAAGCGTTGTCTTTCCTGCACCATTCGGTCCTATAATGCTCATGATCGAGCCTTCCTTGACCCTGAACCTGACCTCTTCCAATGCCCTTATACCGCCGAAGTGTTTTGTAATATCCCTGACCTCTAAAAGATACATTCTTTCACCGTCTACCTAAAAGACCCTGAGGTCTGAATATCATGAGTAATACCAACCCGCTGCCGAGTGCAAGCATTCTGTACAACTGTATCTCTCTCAGCATTTCCGGCAGCATTACCAGAATGACCGAGCCGAATATAACACCCGGGATACTTCCGAGTCCTCCGAGTATTACCATGCATAATATTAATACGGACTCCATAAAGGTAAAGCTCTCAGGGGACACAAATTGCATCTTCGCAGCAAACAGGGTGCCTGCAACCCCTGCCCAGAATGCACCAAAGGCAAAGGAATATAATTTATACGCGGTTGTATCTATTCCTATCGAAGATGACGCGATCTCGTCTTCCCTTATCGCGACCCATGCCCTGCCGATCCTCGATGAATAGACCCTTCTTACTACGAATATGGTCAGGATCACGAACAGCAGGATGAAGTAATAGTAATAGCTTAATTTTCCAAGCGGGATATCCGACAGATACGGCCTTTGTATTCCACCTATACCGTTTGGTCCTTTGGTCAGGGAATCCCAGTTATTAAGTACAAGTCGCACTATCTCTCCAAATCCGAGCGTAACTATGGCAAGATAATCTCCCCTCAGCCTCAGGGCCGGAAAGGCGAGAACAAATCCTAAGACAGTAGAAAATAAAACCGATGCGGGCAGGGCAGTCCAGAATCCGAGTCCTAATTTTGTATTGAGCAATGCATAGGAATAAGCCCCTATCGCATAAAAGGCGACGAATCCGAGATTTAACAAACCTGCCAAACCTACTACAATGTTCAGCCCCTGAGCGAGTATGATATAAATGCCGGAGAGGATTGCGATATCAATGAAATAATCTTTAGCAAAAAAGGGAAGACATAGTAATAATATGAGAAGGAAGATCAAAGATTTTGCTCCAATATTTTGCATTTTGCATTTTGCATTTTGGATTATTAGAGTTCCCGCATCTTGTAATCTTTTTTTTAACGGTCTTATGTACCCGGCCAGAAATCTTAAAATGAATACAGTCGTTAAAAGAACGACAAAGAGGACAAATGCCCCCTCTATGCCCTTAAACGGCAGGAAGAGCATGGCAAACCATAAGGCAATAAAAAAAGGTGAATGGGTGAATCGGTGAATAGGTGAATCGCCTTTTCTGCCTTCTGCCTTCTGCCTTCTGCCTTCCGTCATAACTTCACACTTTTTCCTCGTGCGATTTTCCAAAAAGACCGGTTGGTTTTATGAGCAGGACGATAATCAGGATAATAAATGCATATGCATCCTTGTATTCGCTCGATATATAGGCTGCGCTCAGGCTTTCTACAAGTCCGAGAAGTATCCCACCAAACATAGCCCCGGGGATGCTCCCTATGCCTCCAAGCACTGCGGCGGTAAATGCCTTAATCCCCGCGATGTAGCCTATAGAATAATTCACGAGTCCATAATACATTGCAACCATCAATCCGGCAACAGCGGCAAGCCCCGATCCTATTACAAAGGTCATAGAAATAACCGTATCAATATTTATGCCGACGAGGGACGCCATTACCTTATCCTGTGCCACTGCCCGCATCGCCTTGCCCATTCTTGTTCTCGTGATGAAGATATGAAGAAATATCATTAAGACCGCGGAGGCGGCTATTATAAATAACTGGATATATGTGACCCTTATCCCGTTTATCTCGAAACCTTCATTTTCGAGGACATGGGGGAAAACCTTATCGGTCGCACCCTGAGTCAGCATTACATAGTTCTGCAAGAAGATCGAGACCCCTATTGCACTTATCAGAGGGCTCAGACGGGGAGCGTTTCTCAAGGGTTTGTATGCTACCTTTTCTATAGTGAAACCGTAAGATGCGCAGAATATTGTAGATAATACGAAGGTAAGAATAAGGGCGAGCGGTAAACTGTAAGACGTAAGTCCTACTGCCGTAAAAAACCCTAAAATTATGATCCCGAGATATGCACCGAGCATATAGATTTCGCCGTGGGCAAAGTTGATAAGCTCGAGTATCCCATAGACCATGGTATAACCGAGGGCTATAAGTGCGTAAACCCCGCCTACGGTTATACCATTTATTAATTGCTGAATGAACACAGAAGATTCTAACAAAAAATAGGATTAATTTAAAATACGTCCGGAATTCTTGCAGAATTTGACATCCCTGTAGACTTTATGTTCTAATATTCTTGCCTTTAAAAATAGCACTGTGAGGCTAATAAGGCAAAGGAGGCAGCATGAGCTGCAAAAATATAAAAACAATAGAGACCTTCCCCGAACAAAAAAGGGGAAGGTTTTTTTATGCCCTAAAAAGACAGTATAAGAGCGTCAAAGTATCAGAGTATCAAAGCATCAGAGTATCAGAGTATCAAAGTATCAGAGTATCAGAGTAATGGAGTCTTTAACTTTGACCCTTTGATCCTTTGACACTATGACACTCTATAAAGGTTATGAAGGAACTTCTAAATAAAAAAGACATAGACAGAATACTTTCACGTATGGCTCACGAGATACTTGAGAGGAACAAGGGAATAAAAGACCTCTGCCTTGTCGGCATACAGAGAGGCGGGGTACATCTCGCAAAAAGGCTTTCAAAAAAGATCAAAGAGATAGAAGGTAAGGATATGCCGATCGGTTCTCTGGATATAGCCTTTTATAGGGATGATCTGAATATAAGAAAGGAACAGCCTGCCGTGAGAAAAACAGATGTCCCATGCGAGATAACGGACAAGAAAGTTGTATTAGTGGACGATGTCCTTTTTACAGGCAGGTCAATAAGGGCTGCTATGGATGCATTAATGGATTTTGGAAGGCCGGCGAATATACAACTTGCGGTCTTAATAGATAGGGGACACAGGGAACTCCCCATAAAAGCGGATTTTGTAGGGAAGAATATACCTACTTCAATAGATGAAAATATAGAGGTCAGCCTTGAAGAAGAAGGAATGGAAGATAAGGTATTGCTGTTGCAAAATGAAAAATGAAAAACCTATTAGGGATTAAAGAACTTTCAAAGAACGATATTGAGTTAATACTTAATACAGCCTCATCATTTAAGGACGTTCTTAAGCGTGATATAAAGAAAGTCCCTGCCTTAAGAGGTAAGACTGCCGTTAACCTTTTTTTCGAACCTTCGACAAGAACGAGGACATCGTTCGAGATTGCCGAAAAGCGGTTGAGTCTGGATGTCCTGAATCTCCCGGTGACGACAAGCAGCGTTGTTAAAGGAGAAAGCCTGATAGATACGGCACTTAATGTACAGGCATTAGGGGCTGATTTTGTGGTAATAAGGCATTCTTCATCTGGGGTTCCACATATGCTTGCACAGCATCTCAAGGCATCCGTTATAAATGCAGGTGACGGTACGGATGAACATCCGACACAGGCATTGCTCGATGCATTTACAATAAGGGAAAAGATTGGAAGGCTTAATGATCTTAAGATAGCAATAGTCGGGGATATACTTCACAGCAGGGTAGCTAAATCGAATATTTATCTTTTAACAAAATTCGGTACGGAGATAAGACTTATCGGGCCTCCGACGCTGGTTCCTCCGGAATTGGAATCGTTGGGTGCTAAAGTATTTCATAATACAGAGTCGGGACTGAGGGATGTTGATGTCGTTATGATGCTCAGGATACAGATGGAGAGGCAGGGTAAGGGATTTTTCCCTTCGACGCTCGAATATTTCAGATATTGGGGACTTACGACGGAAAGACTTTCGCTTGTAAATAAGGATGCAATCGTGATGCATCCGGGTCCCATGAACAGGGGAGTCGAGATAGCATCTGAGATCGCAGACGGACCACGGTCGGTAATACTTGAACAGGTCACAAACGGGATTGCCGTAAGGATGGCTGTCATGTATTTACTTGCAGGGGTAAGAGAATGAACCTACTCGTTAAAAATGGTCATATAATTGATCCATTGCAGGGGATAGACGGGATCGGAGACGTACTGATAGAGAACGGGAAGATAAAAAGTGTCAAAGTATCAAAGCATCAAAGTGTCATAGCGTCAAAAAATAAAGATTCTCAAAACTCTGATACTCTGACACTTGGACACTCTGATACTCGCATAATTGATGCTGCCGGTCTCTATGTTTTTCCGGGATTGAATGACATGCATACGCATCTGAGAGAGCCGGGGTTTGAATATAAGGAGATGATAAAAACAGGGACAATGGCTGCTGCTAAGGGTGGATTCACATCGGTATGTGTAATGCCGAATACAAATCCGGTTAATGATAATTCAAGTGTAACGGACTTTATTATCAGAAAGGCGATTCAGGAGGGTGCGTGTACCGTATACCCGATCGGAGCGATAACAAAAGGTCAAAAGGGTGAGGAACTTGCAGAGATGGGAATAATGCATGCCGAAGGCTGCGTTGCCTTTTCCGATGACGGCAGACCTGTCATGGATAGTCTTATCATGAGAAGGGCACTTGAATATTCAAAGACGTTTAATGTTCCCATAATTTCTCATTGCGAGGATTTAAATCTTTCAGAAAGCGGGGTTATGAACGAGGGACTGTTATCCGTAAATCTTGGATTAAGAGGGATACCTTCCGAGGCCGAGGAGATAATGGTTGCGAGAGACATTGCACTTGCAGGATTAACCGGTGGAAGGCTTCACATAGCCCATGTCTCCACTCAAGGTTCTGTAAGATTGATCAGAGAAGCCAAAGAACGGGGAATAAATGTAACGGCAGAAACATGCCCGCACTATTTCAGTATTACAGAGGATGCTGTAAAGGGATATAACACAAACGCAAAGGTCAATCCACCTTTAAGAACAGAAAAGGACATCGAGGCGATAAAGCAGGGGTTAAAGGACGGTACGATAGATGTGATTGCAACAGACCATGCCCCGCATCACAGAGATGAGAAACTTAGGGAGTTTGATCAGTCACCGTCAGGTATATCCGGACTCGAGACGGCACTGAGTCTGAGCCTTCGGCTTGTGCAGGAAGGCGTCCTCACGATTAGTCAATTAATAGAGAAAATGGCTGTGAATCCCGCTAAGATATTGAGACTGAATAAAGGTACACTGAACATCGGTTCTGATGCAGATGTTGTTATAGTGGATCTGAATAAAGAATTTAAGGTTGAGGTAGAAAAATTTGTCTCTAAGGGAAAAAATACGCCTTTTGATGGATGGGTTTTGAAGGGAATGCCGATAAAGACGATATGCAAAAATAAGATATATGATATTCCTTAATTTTATGATAATATACATATATTAAAAGCAATTTTGGAGGTATAATGAAGACAACATTAAACATACCTGATGCTCTTATAAAGGAGGCTATGACTACTGCTAAGACAAAGACTAAAACAGATACGGTGATAGCAGGTCTTAAAGAATTGATCAGACAGAAAAAGATTGATCGGGTCTTGTCTATGGTAGGCAAGTTGGAGTTTTCAGACAAATGGTATAAGACAAGGCATGAACGGTAAAGTTCTTATAGACACATCTGTCTGGATAGATTTTTTTAGGGGAAAGAATACTGAATTAATTGAAAGAGTTACCATGTTGCTCAAATTAGGGAAGGCAGTCTATACAGGCATAATTGCACTTGAGTTAATTAATGGGGCAAAGGATCGGAAAGAGTTGCAGACCCTGAGCGACGTATTCGGAACGATGGAAAGGATTGAGGAAGTAGAAAGCACACATTTTAATGCCGGCATGCTGGGATATGGACTTGCAAGGAAAGGGCACACATTGGGTGTTGTAGACCTTTTAATTGCACAGATAGCTATTGAAAATGCTGTTGCTCTAATGACATCTGATGAGCATTTTAAGGTAATGGCAAAACATAGCGGTTTACAGTTATTCCAACAATAGATGGATTAGGAGATAGATGACTAAGGCATTGATAGTTCTGTCCGATGGCATTGTATTCGAAGGCGAAAATTTTGGTTCCGAAGGCGAGACTATTGGTGAAGTTGTATTCAATACCTCGATGACGGGTTATCAGGAAATTCTTACCGATTCTTCATATAAGGGTCAGATAGTAACTATGACGTATTCACAGATCGGCAATTACGGAATTAATGAAGAAGATATTGAATCAACCGGAGGCATTAAGGCAGAGGGGTTTATCGTAAAGGAGGCATGCGATTTTCCGAGCAACTGGCGATCATCACTAAGCCTACCGGAGTATATGAAGAAATATAATATAGTTGGAATTCAGGGGATAGATACGAGGGCATTGACAAGGCATCTAAGGGATTATGGCGCACAAATGGGGATAATATCTTCAATAGATTTAAATCCCGAGAGTCTTCTTAAAAAGGTTAATGCCCATCCGGGAATCTCTGCATTCGATTTTGTAAAGGATGTGACAACAAAAGAACAATATAAGTGGAGCGAAGGATGCTGGAAAGGATGCCCTGCTGTCGCAGGAATTCGGAGTTCGGAATTCGGAATTCGGAGTAAAGAAAATTCCGCAATCCGCAATCCGCAATCCGAATTTAGAAGAGTTATTGTCTACGATTTCGGCATTAAGTTCAATATCCTCAGGAATCTTGTTGAGGCAGGGTTTGATGTTACAGTTGTACCGGCACAGACGCCGTCTGAGAAAGTACTCGAGATGAATCCTGATGGAATAATTTTAAGCAATGGTCCGGGTGATCCCGAAGCCGTAACATACGCCATCGAGAATACAAAGGCCATCACGGCGGAAACCACCCGGTAAAGGATTTAACAACCGGCAGGGTCGAGATAACGTCACAGAACCACAGTTATTGCGTTGCTATTGAAAGCGTTAAAGGCAAGGCTGTTCTCACGCATAAAAATCTCTATGACGGAACAGAAGAAGGCATGAGGCATGTTGAATTACCAATATTTTCTGTACAACATCATCCCGAGGCAGGACCGGGACCAAATGACTCAGCACATTTGTTCGGGAGATTCAGGGAAATAATCGAGGGATTTAAATAAAATGGAATTGGATTTTCAAGATATATTTAAGGAGCTAAATAGACTAAAGATCGATTATCTTGTTGTAGGTGGGTTGGCAGTTAATTTTCATGGGGTCCCGAGAATGACCTATGATGTTGATCTGATGATACTTCTTCAAGCTGAAAATATCGGCAAGCTGGTAACAAAACTTATAGATTGGGGCTACCGTCCAAAAGTTCCGGTTAATCCTATGGAACTTGCGGATGAAGCAAAAAGAAATTCATGGATAAACGAAAAAGGCATGAAGGCAATGAATTTTTACAGCGAAAAATTACCTATTGGAGAGATTGATATTGTGTTTGATTCTCCGATTTTTTATGATGAATTAAAAAGCAGAGAGGTCATTATTGAGCTTTATGGAGAAAAGATACCAACTGTCTCAATCCGTGACCTTATCGAGCTAAAAGAAAAATCAGGTCGTAAACAAGACCTTTCGGATGTGGAATACCTGAAGAAGATTCTGGAGAGGTGATGGAAAAAGAGAGAAAAGGGTTTTCTTATACTGTAAGTCAAGAGCAATTAGATGATTACCGAAAATGGCCGATTGAACGCAGACTGAAATGGCTATTTTATGCAAATAAAATGAGAAAAGGTCTCCCGAAGAAAACTATCGAGATTCAGGAGTTGTTTAGGGAAGGGAAGATATAGAGGCTGAGGTGAAAAAAGAACTCATTGTCGAATTATTCAGGAAATTTGAAGAAGCCTGCTATTTGTTTAACAATCTTGAGTGCTGGAGAGCGCGCGAGTTGCAGGAGATATTGAGTTATGCCGAATGGCGAAATTTTTTAAAGGTAGTGGATAAGGCAAAAGTAGCCTGTGAAAATACGGGACTGGCCATTTCAGACCATTTTGTTGAAGTCAACAAAATGGTTCCACTGGGCAGTGGAGCCGAACGCGAAATTGATGATATTGCCCTGACGCGATACGCCTGCTACTTGATCGCGCAAAATGGCGATTCGTCCAAGAGCGAGATAGCCTTTGCCCAGACATACTTTGCCGTTCAAACCCGCAAGCAGGAGATCATCGAGCAGCGCCTTTTAGATGTAGATCGAGTTTCAGCACGCGACAAATTATCTAAATCCGAAAAGAAACTATCTGGCATTATCTATGAGCGTGGCGTAGACGATAAAGGTTTTGCCATTATCCGCTCGAAAGGCGATCATGCCTTATTTGGTGGATATTCTACCAATGAAATGAAGCGGAAGTTAATGGTTCAGGGCAACAGGCCGCTGGCGGATTTTCTGCCTACACTGACGATCAAAGCCAAGGATTTTGCAACCGAGTTGACCGGTCATAACGTGATCGAAAAAGATTTGACCGGAGAAACTCAAATATCAGGAGAACATGTCGAAAACAATAGAGCCGTCCGCAAAATGTTGATTGAGCGGGGCGTAAAACCAGAAGCCTTGCCTCCTGCCGATGATGTAAAAAAGTTGCAGCGTAAACTGGAAGGCGACGAAAAGAAACTGTTGAGTGATGTAAAAAGTAAAAAGAGATAAGCATGACCTTTGCAGGGAGTTTTTACCTTTTTGAATTTAGAGAGATAATCGGGAGCGATTGTTAGATAATGAGTGAGATAGTTATAAAGGAATTCGATAAACTACAAGATAGGTATGCAAAAAAACAAAAACCTATAAAATTTAGTTTTAGAAAATTTGTAAGAACAAATTTGAATATTAAAAGGTCGGATGTTTATACGCATAATATTCATTCGTATCCAGGAAGACTATTCCCCTATATTCCTATTTTTTTTCTATCGAGTGATAAATTCTGTCCGCCTGAGGGGAAGGTTCTCGATCCATTCTCGGGAAGTGGAACAGTCCTTTTGGAATCTATCGTTAATCCATATTTCAAAAGAAATGTCTATGGGATAGAAATTAACCCGCTCGGAAGGCTGATTTCTAAAGTCAAAACAACACCTATTGATCCAGAGGAATTAGATAAAAAGATTGCTTGTTTATATAGAAAAATAGAGAAGGCGAAGCGAAATAGAAGATTCAAAGCTTTAATTCCTAAATTTAAAAATATTGACTTATGGTTTTCTAAGAACGCTAAAAATGGATTGGGCAGTATAAAAGCGTGTATCGAGCAATTGGACAGCGATGATTGCAAGGATTTCTTTTGGGTTTGCTTTTCAAAGTTGGTTAGAAGTGTTTCCAAGGCAGATCCTAATATACCACCGCCGGTTATTTTAAAAGTGGAGAAATATAAAGATTCATATCGCTATGAAAAATTAAAGAAACTTGCTCAGAGAAACGAAAAACCTGATGTAGTGAAGATTTTTAAAGAAATTATTGATGAGAATTCGCATAGGATAAAACGTCTCTGGGAGATAAAGGAACTTAGGGATAAGACAATTGGTGCAAAAATTATCTGGGATGATTCAAGAAATATCAAAAAAGGAGATTATACGTTTAAGGGCGATCTAAACAGGACGGAGTCGCCGAAATTAAACAATTCTATTTCAATGATAATTAAAAGATGTTGGCATAGATAGTATGGATCGGTTTTTAAAGAAAATCGAACGAATGTCAAAACAAAGAATGCTTATAGCTTATGAGTATTTTAAGAATATGTCACAATTTTTTGTTCAAGGGTATCAGTCATTAAAGAAAAATGGTTTCATGATTCTTGTTGTTGGTAATAATAAAATTGGTGACCTAACAGTCAATACTGCAAAGCTACTAATCGAACTTGCTAAAAAGAGTAAATTTAAGATAGTTTTTGTATTGCGTGATGAAATAAAAGATAGAGGCATGATAACTAAGAGGCATGGGAGCGGTGGCTTGATTAAAGATGAATTTGTAATTGTTTTAAAGAAAGCTTAGAGGCAATTTTATGAATGTTTTTATTTCATATTCACATTTTGATGAAGACAAAGCTACACGTATTGAATCTGACCTAAAGCAGCAATATGTTGGTATTTGGATTGATAAAAAGAGTATTACAGGTGGAACCACTTGGCTAAAGGAAATTGATGAAGGTTTGAGGCAAGCTGATTATGTTCTAGGAATTGTCACAAAAACGTATATTGAATCCACAGGTATGCTTGAAGCTTATGCAAGTATTTCAGAAGGATTGAGTAAAAAGAAGATAATATTTATGCCTCTTTTCTTT
>JACQXD010000128.1 GCA_016208875.1 Nitrospirota bacterium | reverse complement strand
TTTATTAAATTTTCAATACCCCACAGTCTCTGCTGTGGGGTGTCCTTATATTCCCCCTTTGGCAAAGGGGGATGAAGGGGGATTTTTGAATAAATAAATTTTCAATAAATCTCCCTTAACCCCTCTTTGCCAAAGAGGGGATCAGAAGGATTCCCGACAAGCGGGAATGACAAAGTACGATTTATTTTTTTGACACCCCGCCGTCTCTGCGGCGGGGAGCTTCATTCCTTAATTTTGGTAACCATTCAGTGAAGGGTGGAGCTTGTTTATTTGAAAAATTCCTCCTAACCTCCCTTTTCCAAAGGGAGGAAAGCTTCCCCTCTATCAAGAGGGGCTTAAGGGGTGTGTTCCCCTCTTTGGCAAAGAGGGGCGAGGGGAGATTTTTGAATATTTCCACGCTCCACTGAATGGTTACTAATTTTGCATTTTGCATTTTGACTTTTGCATTTATATTTCGATTGTATCCTTTTGTGTCACCCTTAATACCTCTTCGAGAGTGGTAATACCGCTTAAAACCTTTTCGAGACCATCCGCCCTGAGCGTCCTCATGCCCTTTGCTATAGCAGTATTCTTTATGCTCTGAGAGTCTGCCTTTTCCGTGATCATATGTCTTATCTCATCATCTACAAGCAGGAACTCGAATATCCCGGTCCTTCCGAGATAGCCCTTGCCGATGCACTTTTCGCATCCTTTGCCTCTATAGAGTTCTAAAGATTCACGATTCACGATGCGCGATTCACGATTTTTATCATGTATCGTGTATCCTGTATCCTGCATCCCGAAATACGACACCTCTCCATCCGATGGTTTATATGATTCTTTGCAGTGAGGACATATCATACGGACGAGTCTTTGGGCGATGACGCAGGTTAATGATGATGCAATAAGGAACGGCTCGACCCCCATATCTATAAGCCTTGTAATCGCAGAAGATGCGTCATTTGTATGCAGCGTGCTCAAGACAAGATGCCCTGTCAGCGAGGCCTGGATAGCGATCTCTGCCGTCTCAAAGTCCCTTATTTCACCGACCATTATAACATCAGGGTCCTGCCTTAGTATTGACCTTAACCCGGATGCAAATGTGAGACCTATCTTTGGATTTACCTGTATCTGGCCAACCGACTTAAGTTGATATTCTACCGGGTCCTCAACTGTGATGATATTCCTCTCCTCCGCATGTACCCTATTCAGGGCTGCATAAAGTGTGGTGGTTTTTCCGCTGCCCGTGGGCCCTGTGACAAGTAATATCCCGCTTGTCCTTTGCAGAAGGTCTTCCAATATTTTCTCATCCCGCTCATCGAAACCGATCTCCGGCAAACCGATGAGTCCCTGTTTCCTATCGAGCAGCCTCAAGACAGCCCTTTCTCCAAAAATAGAAGGCACGATAGAGACCCTGATATCTATGTCCCGACCGCCTATCAGAAGCCTTATGCGCCCGTCTTGAGGAAGTCTCTTCTCGGCAATATCCAGACTTGCCATTATCTTTATCCTGCTTATCAACGCATCCTGAATGATCTTAGGCGGGTTCAAGACCCTGTGCAGTATCCCGTCAACCCTCATCCTTACATCGAGGTCCCTCTCATATGGCTCTATATGGATATCGCTTGCCCTTTCCTTCACCGCCTGCAAGAAAAGGGCATTAAGGAGTCTTATTATTGGGGCGTCTTCAGTGAGTTCGAGGAGGTCTTTAGGTTGTTCGAATTCGGTTGCGACAGAGGAAAGATCTTCTCCGGTTATATAGCCCATTACATCTTCGGCAGAGCCGGCCTGTCCATAGAATTTGTTTATCGCATCAATGATAACGCCCGGAGATGCACTAAGGGGAAGCGGCTTCAGGCCGAGATTTTTTGAAAGTTCAAGCAGTGCAAGTATTCCCCTTTCATCGGCAACGGCAGCAATAAGTTCTCCTTGCTCCCTTCTCAAAGGCATCAAGAGATTCCCTTTTGCAAAAGTAAGGGGGACATCCTTAATCAGGGAAATTTCTATATCTTCGTCTTTTATGATATTTATGGATATTTGTTCGGATTTTGCCACGAGTTCGGAGTTCGGAGAATGTTCACTCTTTAGAATTTTATCCTTCACAATCTAAATTTTACACATTTATCCGATTTAAATCTATATCTCGAATGTCTTAAATTTAGTGCTTCCAAAAAGATTGGGACTTATGGTATAGTCAAATAAATTCTGGGGATCGAGAATGAGGGGTCAAATAAAACAACCGGAGCAAGGTTGAAAAAATACCTGTCTAATATGTCCTTTGTGATTTTCACAAAGATAGAGGATATATTCATGGGATTCTCTGAAAAAATCCCTTTGCTGAGACCGGTAATACACGGACTATATCCGCTTAAGTCTTATGTCTGTATTGCAACACTGCTTATTTCACTTATAAGTTTCTATGCGGCTTTTTTGATTGCCTTCAATATTTATCAGAATACTATTGAAAAAAGAACCCGCGAGGTTTCCAATACCGTCTCCGGACAAGTCTACAGCTCTATGCTTCTTCTTATGGAAAAAGGCTGGAGCAGGGACGAAGTGAAAAGATTTTTAAATACATTCAAGTCCGATGAGGAACAATTGCCTTACATCGTGAACATCTACAGGGGCAAGATCGTAAAAGGGCTTTATGGCAGTGTATCGGGGGAAGAACCCGACAATGAGGCGAAAGGCGTATTCTCAACCGGACAGTCCATGTTTATAAAATCGGGCTATATACTTAAAAACATATATCCGATCAAGTCTTCGGAGGTATGTACCGGATGTCATTTTAATGCTAAAAATGGAGAAGTTCTCGGAGTAATAAAGATTCAACAGGATATCGGTCCCGTTATCTCCCAGGCAAAAAAGAGATTTATCATTTTTTTTGTTGTGTTTCTGCCCTTACCGTTTATTATGGCAGGACTGACATCTACTTTTCTAAATGCAAGGATAAGAAGGTCTACCGGACTTTTTTATGAGAGAATAAGAGGTATTAACAGCGTTAAGGAACTCCGCAGCCTCGAGATCGGAATGACAAATCTCGGCTTCACCGAATTCAATAAGATATTTTCGGAGATAGAGGAATTTACCGGAAAAATTAGGAATATTGCCATAGACAAGGAACTGCTTGAATTTGAAATTAAGATACTCGAACAGTTTGTAATAACCTCAGAGGTGATCAAAGGATGGAAGGAATATATAGATATTTTAATGCTGGAAGTCAACAAGGTCATGGATATGTATTTCATTTTTTCCGTTTTTCAGGTCGGCAATGATTTTTATGATCTTGATATTTTTTGGAGAAACAGGCCTTCCGACCTTGTAAAGGAAAAGATAGAAAAAGCGGTTCTTGAAAGGATAAATAAAGAGGAAGCGGGTTTCCAATGCAATAAGTTATCTATCATCCATAACATAACGGACTCTGCTAAAGGAATGCCGGAAATAGACGAAAGAACGGTTGAAATGCAGGTAAAGTCGTTTGCCCTTCAGGTTCCGCATATGGTAGGTTTAGTAGGAATCGGTGCTCCATTACAGATGAACGAGGATCGCCTTAGGACACTTGCAATAGATGGTATTTTAGCTGCACTGGTAAATATGATAGGTTCTGTAAAGGCTATATCAAAATATACTTCCGATCTTGAATACTATGCCACACGAGATCCCCTGACAATGCTATACAATCAGAGAATGTTTTGGGAACTTCTGGGTTATGAGATCGGGAGGGCTTTAAGATACGGCTATAAATTCAGCGTCTTTGTTATCGATCTTGATAACTTCAAGATAATAAATGATTCGCATGGGCATACAATCGGCGACAAATTCCTTATCGAGTTAGCGACAACGTTAAGAGATTTCCTGAGGCAGGGAGATATTTTGGCACGATACGGAGGAGACGAATTCGTAGTGCTGCTTACCGAGACCGACAGCAGTGAGGCATTAAATACGGCGCTCAGGATAAAAGACAAGATAGAAGAAACGTACGTATTAACACCCGAAGGAAAGCAAGTCAAGGCAACTGCCTCTATAGGGATTTCGGTATTTCCCGATCATGCGGATAACGCTCAGGATTTATTTGTATTCGCCGACAATATGATGTATCAGGCTAAAACCGAAGGGAAAAACAGGATCAGTACTCCTAAGCCCAGTGATATGATAGGGGTTCTTAAGGCATTCAGCGAAAAGAGCCTTCTGGTGGTCAAGGCAATCGAGGAGAAGCGGATTATTCCTTATTTTCAGCCGATAAAAAACATCCATACGGACGAGATAGAATGCTATGAGGTCTTAAGCATAATCGAAACGGAAAACGGTATTTTGACTGCCGGAGAATTCATCGAAATTGCCGAACGAATCGGGATTATTACGAGGCTGGACCTTGTGATCATAGATAAGGTTTTTGAGAAGATACGCAACGAGGGGGCCAACAAATTATTCTTTATAAATATATCTCCGAAATCAATGGTGATTGGCGATTTCTTATCGGATATCCTCGAAATTGCCAAAAGACACGGGACAGATCATGAACGTATTGTGTTTGAAATAACCGAAAGGGAGACGGTGAAAAAACCGGAGGTGCTGGAGAATTTTATAAAAAATCTGAAATCCAAGGGATTTAAGTTTGCGCTTGATGATTTTGGTGCAGGGTTTTCAACATTTCAGTATGTTAGAAGATTGCCGTTGGACTTTGTTAAGATCGAAGGCGAGTTTATAAGGAATATAACTGAAAGTGCAAAAGACTTCTCGATTGTAAGGACTCTACAGGTATTGGCAAGCGGTTTCAATATTAAGACCGTTGCAGAGCATGTGGAGCATAGCGATATACTCGAAGCCGTAAAAAATTTAAATATCGATTATGTTCAAGGCTATCATATAGGCAAACCGTCTGCTGATTTTTTTAATCCCCCAAATGGGCTAAAGGATTTAATACGGATAGAAGATACAGAAAAGGAGTGATAGGGAGGCATAAGAACCGGAGTCCTCAGCCTCTTTTAAGAATCTATCTTGGACAGATATGATTATCACCTAATTTTTATTTTATAGTTCGGCTCTGCATACTCCACCTCTGGCATGGCAGAGAACTCTTTTATGGCATCATCTATGGATTGACCTTTTCTCAGTCTTAAACGGTAAACCTCTCTGCCCTTATCGAATTCTATCAAAGAGGCGTCCTTGTTCAATATCAATTCAAGTGCATCCTCTACAGTAGTCTTTTCCTTGAACTTAACCGTAAGTTCCCCTTCCATATATTGCTTTTCCATACTTCCGAACTCCTTCTGCTTCTCGATCGTTATCTTTTCGAGATGTTCGGCTTCTTTTATGATGTGCGGGGTAAGAAAGATCAGAAGGTTCGTCTTCTTCTTCGAAGTGCTTTTGTATTTGAAGAGCCATCCTAACAAAGGCAAATCCCCGAGAAAAGGAACCTTTGTTAAGCTGTCTTCATCTCTGTCTTGCATGAGTCCACCGATCACGACTGTCTGATTATCCTTTACAGCGACCGACGTCTTTGCGGACCTCTTCGTAGTGGTAGGCCCGATACTGATGACGATATTCTCGGAATCCTGCTTAACGGACGATATCTCCTGATACAGATCGAGTTTCACATAATCACCCTCTGTTATCTGGGGCGTGATCTTCAGTGTTATACCCACATCCCTCCTGTCAACCGTACTGAAGACGGAAAGGCTCCTTGTAGGGTCGGATTCTCTCTTGCCTATAAACGGTACATTCTCACCGACGACTATCTCTGCCTCTTTATTGTCCGATGTCAGTATCTGAGGGGTTGAAAGTACATTTACAGCATCCTTAAAATCGCTGAGACTGAATAGGGCTGCAAAACCCGGTACACTTACGTCGGTAGTTGTGCCGTCGGACTGCGTTACCGGGATCGTCATGAAATTCCCCATCCCGCCGACTGTTAAACCCGAAAGGCCGCTGATTATAGACTGGATAGCATTAGAATCAACGCTTCCGACCCCGCCTATAACTACAGGTTCGCCCTCGCTCCTTACTATCCCTCTCCATTTTGCACCCACTTCCTTAAGTTTATCTATCGAGGCCTCGACTATCATTGACTCGACAAATACCTGCTTTCTTCTCCTATCGAGCTGTTTTATGATCTGAGACAGGCCTTGATAATCGGCAGGGGATGCAACTATTACGAGAGAATTCGTTGCCTTATCAGGGGTGATCATTACGCTGCCTGCCTCAAACGGCGTCATAGAAGGAATACCCTGTGCAGGCGGTTTAGAGGTCTGTATCCCTTTCAGCATCCCCTCCATGACCTTGCCGAGTTCTACGGCATCCGCATTCTCAAGGAAATATACATTTATCCTTCCCTGCGCCTCCGGAGAAGGAACATCCAATACAGAGATAAGGCCTTTCATAGATTCTCTCAGTCCCTTGTCTCCGACGAGGATAACTGCATTAAGTCTTGAGTCTGCCACTGCCTTTACCTCATCTGCGGCAGGTTGGGGCAATGTCTTACCCTTGCGACCTAATCCCTCATTGAGTATCTTTACAACCGCATCGGCACTCGCATATTTCAGGAATACTATCTCGGGTCCTTCCCTCATTGCAGGCTGGTCTATATTGTCCACTATGGAGATTATCTTCTCTATATTAAGACCCGAATCTATCACCAAAAGCAGGTTGCCGGGACCAAAGGCGGATATATGCCCGTCCTTTGACACAACGGGCTGGAGAAATTTCAATGCATCATCGGAAGATATAAACTGAAGTGGGAGGAGTCTCGCTATATAACTTTCGTTAACAGGTGTTTTCTCCGAGGTTAACTTCGTTCCCCGTTGTTTTGCCTCTGAAACCGGGATGATCTTATATGCCTCCACACCCGATGGGATTACGGTAAAACCTTTAAGTTCGAGTACGGATGTAAACAGGTTAAATGCCTCTGCTGCGGATAGCTTCGAAGGTGCTATTATAGTTACCTTCCCCTTAAGCCTTTCGTCAAAGATAAAATTCTTCTCTGTAACATCGCTGATAAACTTTGTAACGGCCGTGAGATCTACATCAACAAAATTAAACATAACCTTTTCGGCCTTTTTTGCCTCGGCAAATGAAGAAGTGACGAGTGACAGGTGACAGGTGACAAGTAATATAAAAAACAGACGGCAGGCAGTAAATTCTTTAAAAATCTTCCTCATAAGTATAAAGGATACTCCATCAGGGTAATATTTGGCAAGGGACATCGTCCCCAAATCCAGAGGGTCTGAGAAAGGCGATTTTTCAGGTTCGGGTGCATAAGTTTAAATTTCAGAGACAAGAACACTTGTCTGTGGCATGGCTCTATAAAATTTTCTGCTTGTCCCGTTGCTTTTTCCTATGAAAATCTCATAATATTAATCATTAATCACTTGAGGCTCTTGCAAAAGTCTCGGGCGAATCGATATTGTTGTCATACCCGGAAGAAAGAAAATATCTGTGGGGTCAGACACCAAAATTGACATTTAGAAATTATGGCTTCCGCTCTACAAGATGCTTCGCACTGGCCGAAGGCTCGTTTAGAGCGGGCTGAGGAGGGAGATGTTTAACCCGAATTTTCGCTATACGAACAAAATAGTCGGCGGGCTTACGCAGATAGCCGCTGCGAGGGAGCTTGTTCTGAATTCTCCTTTTATTCTTAAATGGGAGGTCTCACTCCGCAGGGAAGCTATCATCAGGTCTGCTCATTCATCTACGGCTATTGAAGGAAACAGGCTGTCTCTCGAACAGGTCAGCGATCTCGCACAAGGCCGTGAAATCATGGCAACCCGAAAAGACAGGCAGGAGGTTTTGAATTATCTCAAAGTGCTTCAGTCCATTAATAAATTGACGGACGGAAAGAAGATTACCGAAAAAGATATTCTCAAGACCCATAAAATAGTAACGAGGGATACACTCAAAAACCCTTCTGATTGCGGTATGTATAGGAACCGTTATGTCATCATCGGGAACAGATTGACAGGGGAAGTCTTTTTCAGGCCACCTTCTAATGATGATGTCCCAAAATTAATGAAGGCATTGATTATGTGGCTCAATTCCGCCGAGGCACAAGCCTTTGACCCTATTATTGAGGCCGGCATAGCTCATTATGAATTTGTGAGAATCCATCCCTTTATAGACGGAAACGGGAGAACTGCCCGCGTCCTTGCCACACTGATACTTTATTTGAGGGGGTTTGATGCAAAACAATTTTTCTGTCTGGATGATTATTATGATTCTGACAGGCCGGCGTATTACCGTGCCCTGCAAAGCGTGAATCAGAATACCCTCGATATAACCAAATGGCTTGAATATTTTGTTGAAGGCGTAAAGGTGAGTATAGCGGCTGTCAAGGAGAGCGTTGTCCGCCTCAGCAGTGAAAGACTGAGAAAGGCTGAGAAAGGGCAGATTGCTTTGACTGAAAGGCAGATGAAGATTGTGGAGTTCATAAATAAGAATGGAAGGATAACAAATCGGGATGTAAGAGATATGTTTAAAATATCCGATGAAGCTGTGCGGAAGGAGATTGCCAAACTCACTAAACCGGGCGTTTTAAAAGCCAAAGGCAAAGGTCGGGGAGTTTATTATGTGCTTGAGTAATGGTTGGCGATTAGGTTGGCGATTAGGTTGGCGATTAGGAAACATCCGGTCTATGCTTAAAGGAAATTTGAAAAGTAAATGTACCAAAGAGACTATTTTTCCATCAACGCCTTCACAGGCTTAAGTCCGTAAGGGCTACCTTGTTCTATTGCGGTTAAAACAGTGCCTCCGCCGGTGAAGAAATAATAGTGTGCATTGTCGAGTACCGAGAGGTAAAGCCCCGGGCAGAGGTTTTTAAACTCTTGTAGGGTATCGCCGCCGCCGTACATCTTCAATGCAGTCCTGTTGTGGTCTATCGTGCTGTCCAACGCTGCTGAGCCGGCAGTAAAATGCGGTGTGAAGCCCATAACCGCATTAACGAATATCGTCTTTGAATTAGAGATGCTGTCGTATACGGCATGATCCTCTAACGATCTTGGGTCAATATCGAGGACATAGTTATATTTATTGCCCGACCTGAAATCTTTTGTTGATATGGTCCTATATTTACCTTCTATTTTTCCATCAAGGGTGTCTGACTCTACTATATATGGAAGTTCTACTATCTTTCCGCTGACCCTATCCTTCTCGACAAGATCCTTTGCAGCTTCGATATCGTCTTCCGACACCCCGGCTATTTTTATCCCGTATTTTGCGCATAGATATGTATTGTATATAACTCCACCGAGTATCAACTTGTCGGCCTTTTCGTATATCGCATAGAGCGGTCTTATCTTTGTGTCATACTTTGAACCTGCAACAACGGCTATAAACGGCCTCTCCGGATTAATAACCGAATTTAGTTTGATTATCTCCTGCTGCATCAGAAAGCCTGCATATGACGGAAGAAGCATTGCAATGTCATAAGTAGAAGAATGAGCCTGCCACGAGCCGAACGCATCGTTTATGAAGATGTCCGCAAGACCTGCGAGCTGGATAGTAAGGTTTTCTCTTGTCTTTCCCTCTGTCTCCTCTCCCTGAAACCATCGTGTATTGGGAAGATATATTCCACCGATCTTTCTTTCTTTAAGGCTCCGAATGGCGAGATTGATCGAGGTATCTATTCCGGTAATGCCGAGTTTTGGATCAATGTCGAATTTAGGAATATGGAATCTTGTGTGCAGCTTATTGCTGAGATATTCGACTATGGGTTCTACGGATTCACCGGTTCTGCATTTTATCTCACCGGTCTTCTTATCCCTCGGCCGTCCGACATGGGTCATAAGTATTGGTCTGCCGCCGCGCTCAACTATGTTATAAAGCGTGCCCAATGTCCTATCAATCCTGTAGGGGTCTTTTATCTCACCGTCTTTTACTACATTATGGTCAAACCTGACAAGAACGACCTTTTCATTGAGGTCTGCATCCTGTATCAATCGAAGTGCCGGATTTAAGCCCTCTCTTTGCATCTATACACCTCCAAATCAAAAAATCCTTTCAATTACGGTAGTTATATGATACAATGTTATATGCCTTCTGTGAAGATAGGATGCAGTGGTTTTATATACGATGACTGGAGAAGTACCTTCTATCCCGACGAACTTCAAAAAAGACAATGGCTTGAATACTATTGCAAAAAATTCTCGACCGTTGAACTGAATGTTACCTTTCACCGGGTTCCGGAAAAGGAAACATTTTCGAGATGGTATAGCGAAACACCTGAAAACTTTATCCTTTCCTTGAAGGGAAGCCGATCCATAACACACGTTAAAAAACTTAAATCTCCGGTTGAACCCTTAGACGTATTTTTTTCGAGGGCCAATGCCCTTCGGGAAAAACTCGGGGTAGTACTCTGGCAGTTTCCTCCCGATTTTAAGGCAGATCCGGATAAACTGAAAGAATTTATTGAGTCACTCGGACAATACAAGGTAAGGAATACATTCGAATTCAGGGATAAAAGCTGGATAAATAAAAAGGTAACGTCGCTGCTTGAAAAAAATAACATAGGCCTCTGTATTGCCGACTGGCCTGAGTTTCTGACCGATTTACCTATTACTGCCGAATTTGTTTATATCAGGAGACACGGAGATGAAGGAAGGTGTGCCTCTTGTTACAACATGGAACAACTCAAGGCTGATGCAAAAGTGGTCAATAATTTAATAAGGCAGGGTAAGGATGTATTTATCTATTTTAATAACGCTACCTCCGGCCATGCAGCTAAGAATGCAAGGGAACTCAGGAATATCCTGAAGAAGTAAGTGAACCGTGTCAGTGATTAGTGTCAATGTCAGCATGGTTCGACAGTTCGACAGGCTCACTGCTTACCATGACTGTCACCCAGAGCTTGTCGAAGGGTGACACTGATAACTGACATAGACACTTTCTTATGACACTGACACTGGAAACTGACACTGAATTTCAATGCTTAAAGAACTCAGGATAAAAAATCTCACTATAATAGACGACCTCAGAATAAGGTTTGAAGCAGGACTGAACGTGCTGACAGGTGAGACAGGCGCCGGCAAGTCCATTATTGTCGATGCCCTCGGTTTGGCACTCGGAGAGCGGGCGCAGACCGATATGATAAAGACGGGGAAGGACGAGGCCTCGGTTGAGGCATTCTTTGATATCTCGGGACATCCTTTACTCGAAGATATGGGTATCATATCCGATGAAGGGGTCATCCTCAGACGCCATCTATCATCCGCCGGTAAAAGCAGGGCTTATATAAACGATTCGATCGTAAACATACAGAGTCTTTTCGAGGTGGGAAGATCTCTCGTTGATATGCACGGCCAGCACGAACACCAGAGCCTTTTTTCAACGGACAATCAGAGGACTATCCTTGACTTTTATGGAAGGCTTCAGTCTGAAAGGGCGGAGGTTGAGGCCATGTTCCGCGAAGTGCAGTCCCTAAAAAAATCATTATTTGAACTTAAGATAAATGTAAAAGAAAGAGCCCACAAGACAGACCTTCTAAGTTTCCAGATAAATGAAATAGATGCTGCATCTCTGAAGCCGGGAGAGAAAGAGATGCTTGGAGAAGAAAAGCTTATCCTTTCAAATCTGAACAAATTGAACGAACTGACAGAGACGGCCTACACAGCACTCTATGAATCGGAAGGGGCTTGTATAGAGAGGCTTTCATCCGTCGTATCCAGGCTTAAAGAGATGTCCGCTATAGATCCCGGCATACGTGAAACCCTCGGTCTTCTGGAATCGGCAATGCCCCTACTCGAAGATGCAGCCATTTTCTTGAGAGGATATAAGGAAAAATACGACCTCGATCCGCACAGGCTTGAATATGTTGAGGAAAGGCTTGAAACTATAAAACGTCTTGAGAAGAAATATGGCGACGGCATAGCTGCTATACTGAGATATAGAGATGATGCGGAAAAAGATCTGATTGCACTGGGACAGACGGGTGAGAAGACCGATATGTTAGAAACTCAGGTAAAGGAAATAGAGGAAAAACTTATAGGGGCGGCAGTCCGTCTGTCCGAGAAAAGAAAGAAAACCGCAGAAGAGATAAGCAAGGCCATCGAAAAGATTTTGAAGGAACTCGCATTTGAAAAGGCAGGATTCAAGGCGGATGTAAAACCGGCTGCGTTGTCTTCAAGCGGCATGGATATCGTTGAATTTTTATTTTCTGCCAACCCGGGAGAATCGCTCAAGCCGCTCTCGAAGGTTGCCTCGGGAGGAGAGCTCTCGAGAATCATGCTGGCCGTCAAAAGCACCCTTGCCGATGTCGATAGAGTCCCCGTGCTTATATTCGACGAGGTTGATGCCGGCATAGGGGGCAGAACAGCGGAAAGCATTGGAGTGAAACTGAAACAGCTTGCAAGGACACATCAGGTTATATGTATAACACACCTGCCGCAGATAGCCTCAGCAGCGGATTTTCACATGATGACGGAAAAACAGATGACAAAAGAAAAGGTTTATGTAAGGATAAAGGAGCTTTCTCATGATGAGCGAAAAACCGAGATAGCGAGGATGCTTAGCGGCAAGATAACGGACTTATCCCTGAAACACGCCGACGAGTTGCTTGGAAGGAGTGTATGAAACCGGATGAAAGGCAGAATTGTAATAGATAGAGAGTTGTGTAAGGGATGTAAATACTGTGTTATATCGTGTCATAGGGGTGTTATATCGATAGGAAAAGAGTTTAATAAGATGGGTTATTTCCCGGCAAACCCTATGTATATGGATAAGTGTACCGGATGCGGATCCTGTGCGGAGATGTGTCCTGAGATTGCGATAGAAGTCTGGGCAAGCGATAACAACAAGAAAAAGACTTGATTTTATAATTGAAATCAATATAAATTAAAATTGCAAAAGTCAAAATTAGAGAATTCCTTAATTTCGCATTTTTATGTTTGAATTTTAAATTTCTCAAGGAGGTTTTATGACTCGCTCGGTTCTCGTAGATAAGGTAGCAGAAAAGGTTGAGGGGCTCACAAGGAAACAGACTGAGATAGTTATCGAGACTGTTTTCGACGGTATAAAGGATGCCCTCAGAAAGGGAGAGAAGATTGAGATAAGGGGCTTCGGGAATTTCAGGTTAAAGACAAGAAATCCGAGGAGGGCAAGAAATCCGAAGACAGGTGAGAGCGTTGATGTCCCTGCCAAGAAGGTGCTCCACTTCAAGGTGGGCAAGGAGTTGAAGGAACTCCTGAATTCATAAAACGGCATCTCCTGAATTAGTTACACATAAAGATACGGAGGCCCTTTATGACCGCATACGTTCAACTTTGAGACTGCTCGAATACATACCGAAAGGTAACATTTAGTGTCAGTATCAGTTTTCAGTGTCACCCTTCGACACGCTCAGGGTGACGGTCATGGTGAGCAGTGAGCCTGTCGAACTGTCGAACCATACTGACACTGTCACTAATCACTGACACTGTTTAGTCTATCACTTCCTTAAGCCATTTCAGATAATCTTCAGAACCTTCAACAATGGGCACAGCAATTATCTCGGGAACCGTATAGCTGTGAAGCTCTTTAACCTTTTTGAAAAGTTTATCAAAAAGATTTCTCTGTGTCTTAACGATCATCAATACCTCAGGTTCGTCCTCGATCTTTCCCTGCCAGTTGTATATTGACCTTATATTTTTTACAATGTTCACACATCCCGCGAGCCTTTCCTCGATAACAAACTTTCCGCCCTTCATGAGAACTTTTCTGGTACTGTCCTTATAAATGAGTGTCACAGTCGGCCTAAAGAATACAAAGTCCTGATGGAAGGGGGTGCTGACCTTTCCCCCGAATGAGCTGTTATCTCCGAGGGCGAAATGTATCGTGCCGAGGATCTTTTCCGATTCGAGGATATTGTCGGGTCTTTTTGCCATGTCGTTTGTTCCTATACCGAGTTCGGCTATGTTCGCATTCTCTTTTTGTTCCGATATTTTTGCCTTCAGATAATCGGTATATGTTTCATTCCCGGATATTTTTTTAACTAATCCGTTTTCAACCTTTAAAGTTATGGGAGATTTTAACGGTCTTGTCGGAGCCCACTCAAGGACAAGTCTTCCATCGGCAGTTCCCTCAAGCGGGGCAAGATATACCTCTCCTGCCGGAAGATTTCCGAAAGAACCCGGTTTCGTCAGAATTCCTGTATCGGATTCTGCTCTTCTGCCTTTTTTTGAGAACGATATGTCGGTGCCGTTTAGTGTTTTTACCTCTATAATGTCGGCCATATTCACGACCCTTGCGATATCCCGCGTCCTCCTATCGAGTGTCTTCCAGTCTACATTCATGGCACCTTCAAGCATGGAGGCATCAAACAAAGGCATACTTGCATATCGGGCTTTGCCTCTTTTCATATCGGGCTCCGTTGCCTTTTTCTTTATGAGCCGGATCAAAAGATTTTCTGCCTTAAGTGTCTTGAATTCCTTTTCTCCGAAGGCGATTGCCCAGAGTTCCGGAGGGGGTTCTGCTCCATGACTGCCGGTAGCGGCATTTTCGCGATAAAAAAGATTTTTACAGAAACCTTTTCCGATCTCCGATGCGAGAATAGCTATATCCCGCAATCTTTCTCTCCTGCATCTATCCGTATCCTCTATAACCTCTCCTTCAACCGGTCTGTCCGTAAAGATGAGTACATTTTCCGACCTTTTCACATTGAGATTGACCCTGAATATGTTCCCTATCGCCCGTGTTATCATAGCCGATCTATTCTGATGTGAGGGGTTATGAATATAAGAAGCTCTGTTCTGTCTTTCTTTTTCGACTCTTTTTTAAAGAGCCATCCGAGTACGGGGATCTTTGAAAGAAGGGGCAAGCCGCTGTCGCTCTCCGTATTATTTTCCGTATAAATTCCGCCGATAACTATTGTCTCGCCGTTTTTCATAATAACCCCTGTCTGTGCCTCACGGGTATTCTTCGGGGGAAGCCCATCAACGGCACGAGAGAAGTCAAACTCCTCTCTTTTTGTTGATATCTTTAAGGATAGTTGTTCGTTGTCTATTACATGAGGTGTGACGGTCAATCTCAATGTTGCCTCCTTTTCCGTTGTTCCCGTAGTTGTCCCTGTCGTTCCAGTCGTTGTAGTCCGGATAATTATCTGCTGACCACTGGCAATCGTGGCCTCCTGATTATCCAGAACCATGATCTTTGGGCTGGACAATATCCTTCCATAACCGTGCTCTTCAAGGGCGGAAAGCTGTAAATCCACGCTGAAGATACTGGCGTATCCGAGGGACAGACCTATTGTCCCTCCCTGGGTCCCGGAAGTCCCGGAAGTGCCTGTTGCACCGGTGGGGGTATTCACGGAGAAATTACCGTCAAATGTATTCGGCCAGGTCTGGGTATTAAAAGACCCGCTCCACTGTATACCTAATTCCTGTACCGCATTTGTACTAACCTCTACGATCCTTGCCTCGATCATCACCTGCCCTGTCTTTACATCGATCTGTTTTAGCAGTTGCTCAACCCTTTTTATGGCCGATGGGGTATCCTTAATAATTATCGTATTCGTCCTTGTATCCGATGCCATATCACCTTTTTTACTCAAGACCTTTTTGATGACCGGTTCGAGATCTTTAGAGCTTGAATATTTAATGTTCAACGTCCGGGTTATAAGGTCCTCATCCTCGGGTGAGGGGATTATCCTTAAAATATTTTCTTCTCTAATGTATGCATAGCCCTTATCCTTTAGAATCGAATCAATTGCCTCCCAGAGCGGTACATTCCTGAGACTTACCGTTACTTTCCCTGTAATTTTTTCATCTACGATTATATTTATTCCATGTTCCTGGCCGATTGCCCTCATGACATCACCGAGTTCAACATCCCTGAGTTCTATGGAAATGAGAGGGCCCTTATCCTGCGCACAAACCGACGAATGCCAAATGCCAAATGCCAAATACCAAATTAATAAGAATAATATTCTCCAAAAATTTTGAAATTTGAAATTTGAAATTTGAAATTTTTTCATTTCCCCTCCCTTCTGTTTCCTTGGTATTGTCAAAAGTTTTCTTCCCTCGCCCCTTGGGGGAGAGGGTTAGGGTGAGGGGTAAGAAGGGTTGCCTGGATAGTTTCCAAAACGCCCTCAATGTTATCGAATACCTCGTTATCCCAAAATCGCACCACTCTATAC
>JACQXD010000127.1 GCA_016208875.1 Nitrospirota bacterium | reverse complement strand
ATAAACTCGGCGTCCCGTTCAGGCAGATGCATTCCTGGGATTACTCTGGCCCCTACCACGGTTTCGATGGTTTCCCTGTGTTTGCGAGGGATATGGACATGACTGTTAACAGCCCTACGTGGGATTTGATAGGGAGGAAGAGGTGAGCAATCTCCTCTTCCTTATCTAATCCTTATTCGCCCTTACTTTTCTATTTTTGCCGGCAGACCTCAATCCCATCTCCAGAGTGCTATTACAAACACAATGAGAAACACGAAGACCAGGTTCATATATGCGAATACGTAGAACATTTTTTCCGGCATAGGCCTTGCTAAGTCGTAGAACATTTTTTCCGGCATAGGCATTGCTAAGTCTTCCCCTTCTTCGATTAATCTTCCGACCTCAGGCATCGAGAGTATTTTGTCTTCACCGTGGGGTGCGGTTTTCAGGGCATCGGTAAGATCATGTCCTGCAAGATGTTTTCTCAGATGAGAGCCGTCTTTCCATAGCTTGCTCTTTGTGAAGTCGTATACTTTCCCTTTATATGCGATATAAGAAGGTCTTCCCTCGACGCCGTCAAAATTGTGTAATTCCTCGATAGTTAACTCCTGCCTGCCTTCCGATATCCGGTTCTGAGGTTTCATCTTAAATTTCTTTTTCAGTCTCGGTCCAATATAGAATGTAACTACTACCGCCGTCGAGACCATGATGAGAAAGAGAACGATCTTGATACTCAGGAGTATCCCGAATCTCGTTGTAAACAACATCTTCCAAGAGGGTATTCGGGCAATGGTTAATAATATACCTGTTATGGTAAGGATTACGATGGAGAACCACCCCAAAAAAAGTTCTCCCTTTGGAAGTCCCTTAGCAGCATAAGCAGGTTTGAGAAGGATGTGGACATACAGGATCGTTCCGAACCATGCTATTGCAGTGATCAGATGAAGATACCCGATAATTAAGCGTACTACCTTTTGCACTGTTGTCAGTGGTCTATAGAGACCCTTTATCTTCCTATCTTCAAGGAATTCTTTTCCCTTTTTCGTAAGCGGTCCTCCGCCGATCGCCTCCACGTGGCATTCATTACATTGAAATCCTGTCTGGAGTGCGAAGTCGGTTGTCGCAACGGATACAGACGGGATGACGGTAAATGCAAGTATAAATAGGTATAGGACAGAAGGTGTCTTATTCACTTTTAAGCCTTTCTCAGTTTTAAGAAATCACTCGACCTTTTCAAATTGATCCTTTGGTGCACCGCATACAGGACATACCCAGTTATCCGGAAGTTTTTCAAACGGCGTATTTGGCGGGATACCTCCGTCAGGGTCTCCTGCTTCGGGGTCATAGATGTAACCGCAAACCGCACATCTGTACTTTTGCATTTTTTAATATCCTCCTTATTAATTTTCTTTAAGATACATATCAAAAATACCAGAAAATGTTAATGCTTGCAATACCGATTTATAGCGTGACCACACACATCGTTAAACCCATGGAGAGGATATAGTATTAGAGCGGATTTTTTTGCCGATATACTGACAGTGTTTTTTTATAATATAAAATCGTGAGGCAAAAACCTCGGAGGCCTTAAGGCCGAGAATGAGCGAAGATGCTATATCCTCTCCATCTTTAAAAAAGGAGGGGAGAATCTCTCCCCTCCTTTTAAGGAAAGTTATTTCTTTGCGGATTTTTCGGCCCTTAATTTTTCGGCCTCATCCTTGACCTTTTGCAAAGTCTCTTTCATAGGTGCCCAGCCGTACCAATGCATATAATCCGGGTTCATGTGGAATGCACCTTCGAATGTCCTCATCCTGTATTCAAGGAACATCAAATACAGATCCTGTTCTACGGAACTCTTTGCCTCATAGAATTGAAGCAGGTCAGGTGCAAAGGTCCAGTTTGCGGGTTTCTGGAGGATGTTGTCTTTATACAGGCCTTGAACAATCCTTATGGCCTCTGCAAGTATCTTATCAACGTCCTTCACAACCATATCTCCGGCCTCAAGCTGCTGTTTTGAGTACGCAACGCCGTGGCACTGCGAACATATACCGATCATCTTATCTCTTTCCTTTTGGAATTCTTCCTTTGTAAGGCGTGCAACCCTCCCGGCCTTTACAACGTCAAGCCTCGGAGTAGGATTACCTTTATCATCGAGGACGCCGAGTGCCTGAAGTATAGTTACCCTGTCATTCATCCAGTCTGCATCGTTTTCCGGAAGCCTTAATGCAAGAAAACCCCATGAGGTTATCACGTTATGGTCTCCGCCGCTCATATGGCATGTCTGGCACGTAGGTGCTCTCTTACCGACCTTGCCCTCTATCTGCCAGATCGTACCGTGCTTTGACGTGGAATACATCTCCCATTGCGGATGGTCGAATCCCATGTGGCACGTCTGGCATGCCCTCGGATCCTGTGCCTCGGATTTCTTAAAGGAATGTCTTGTATGACAGGAGTCGCACTGGGCACCACCATAACGGTACGTACCCTTTTCCGTATCGGACTTAACGCCTATCTTATGACAGCTTGAACAGCCCTTATATCCTTCGCCTACAACAGCCTTTGGCTGATGAGCCCACATCGGCATTGCACTTGCCGCTATCCATGCTAAATTGTGTTTGCCAGCCTTGAACTGGTCTGTCTGTTTCTTATGACAGCCCGAACAGGTTTCGGGAGTCGGCATCTTTGCGAGCCTTGAATCGTCCGATTTTTTATGTTCCGATCCGTGACAGGACGAACAGTCAACACCTTTTTTAGACATCTTTCCTTCAAGGTGCTGTTGGACTATCCCCGGTGTTACTTTTTTGTGGCAGTCAATGCATGCACTCTTTGCCGGTGCAGCAAATGCCATGCTGCCGAAAAGCAGAACTAACCCCATAACCGACACAAATCTTAGAAACTTCATCTTTATCCTCCTTCTTATAATTCTTTGGGACTTTCAATATCTCTTTTCATACCTCCTTTCCGGATTATGTATGTCCCTTAATATTTCCGGAATCAAATCCGGTTATTCGAATAATTTTAAAGGTAGAGAGAGATAACTTCTATGATGTAAATCATATCAGGAATGAAATAAAATGCAAGTGGAGGCAGCATTTAAAAAGAGGAAAGTGCAAGGAGAAAAAGCTTACAAGAAATGTACCAAAACCTTACAGATTAATCCTTGTGCATCTCGTATATCTCCTCAAGCTGTTTATTTGCATTTTTGAATGCTTGCAGTATTTGAGGGTCAAAGTGCTCGGGCATTGTCCGTCCATCACCTTCGGTGATTATCTTAAAGGTCTTTTCATGGTCAAACGGCGGTTTATAAGGCCTTCTGCTTCTTAATGCGTCGTACTGATCTGCTATGTTCATAATCCTGCCTTCTAAGGGGATATCTTCGCCGGGCTTGCATAGAGAATTCTCTCTACATCATCCACAGCCCAGCCAAAGTTTTTGGCAATGAGCGAACAGTATAACCCGACTCTCTTTATATGATTGGCTGTGTCTTCATCCTTGTATTCTGCAACAACGGTAAGCCTGTCGATTGTGTCAACATAGCTCCCTTTTAGTTCCGCCGTTCTTTCCTTCACTTCTTCCTCAAGAATCTCATTATGATGTTTAAGGAAATCCTCAAACTCTTTTACTCTGAGAAGGTTCTTTGTCCTTACGATAAGCTCTGATGAATCAACCGGTTTTGTGAGAAAATCATTTGCACCTGATTCGAGTCCCTTTATTTTTGATTCTTTGTCTGCAAGTGCAGTAACCATAATAACGGGAATATGTTTGGTATCAGGATTATCTTTGAGTCTTCTGCACGCTTCATATCCGTCCATCTCAGGCATCATAATATCGAGAAGGATTAAATCAGGCGAGGATGTTTTTGCTTTTCCCAAAGCTTCAATGCCGTTCTTTGCAGTCTCAAAGGCATAGCCATAATTTTTCAGGATGGCAATCATGAGCTTAATGTTCTTTTCCTCATCGTCAACTATTAATATTTTGTTCACAGTTCACCGTTCACTGTTCACGGATAGAAATTTTAAGAGCGTTTATCCTTTTAACAAATGTATCACATTTTGTTTCTTTGTAAACATCAAGTTTTTCGAAATTAAATATCATAATGCCTCCTTCAAGTTCACTGTGAACCGTGAACAGTGAACTTTTCAATCGTCTCTTTAAATTTATTAACATCTATCGGTTTTGAGATATAATCACTAAACCCAAGCCCGAGAAATTTCTCTTTATCTCTTGCCATAGCATAAGAGGTAAGGGCAATCACAGGAATGTTCTTTGTTCTTTCTTCAGACTTAAGCATATTCAATGCTGTAATCCCATCCATTACAGGCATCTGTATATCCATGAGGATGAGGTCAGGAGACTCTTTCTTTGCAATTACTACCCCTTCCTCGCCATTCATTGCAGTCAGAATTTCATAACCGAGAGACTTAATTATCACGCCGAACAGCTTCAGGTTTTTTTCGTTATCCTCAACAATTAGTATTCTGTTCACAGTTCACCGTTCACACCAGTTTTATAGATATTGGAAAAACTGTGAATTTGTAATATAATTAAAACATGAGACATAGAGACAGAAGAAAAGAGCTCGGGAAAATGCTGATGGATATTAGCAAGTATCTTGTTACTGTTGGTCTGGTAGGCGGTATTATTGCAGACAAGTTGTATTCTGTTTTGGGAATCATTATGTTTGTTCTTGCTGTTGTATCGGCAATAATCGGGTTTTATATTATTCCAGAGATAAAGGAGGATAAATAAATGGGCATCTATTTTATTTTTGCAGCAATACTTGTGATTGCCCTTTTCGGCTTCATAATAGCCTACAGGGAAGATCATCCTAAGAAAGCTAAATAATCTGCCCTTAAAAGATATTGTAAACATAACTATTGAGAACCTCTCTCTTGAGAAGGTTGAGTCAACAACTGCCTAATCGGTATTACAAACACAAACTTGCTTCCTTTCCCGACCTTACTCTCTGCCCATATCTTTCCTCCGTGAAGCTCAACAAAATCCTTGCAGAGTTTAAGGCCAAGCCCTGTGCCTTCGTATTGTTTTGTAAGCACAGACTCAAGCTGATGGAAAGGCTTAAAGAGGTTTTCCATATCCTCAGGGGCAATGCCTATGCCTGTGTCTTCGACAGAGATTTCGATGAAATCTCTGTTGTTCACGGTTCTCTGTTCACGGTTCACGGCAGAAGACTTTTCTTCAATCTGTGAACTGTGATCTGTGAACTGTGAACTCCTTTGTTGTCCGTGAACTGTGGACTGTGAACTGTGAACTAAGCGTGCTTGCACGCGCACGGAACCTCCATCCGGCGTGAATTTAAATGCATTCCCTAAAAGGTTCAGGATAACCTGTTTTATCTTTCTCTCATCAGCGGTTATAGAGCCTATATTCGCAGACACATCTTCACTTAGTTTTATGCTGTGCTTCATCGTTTTTTCTTTAAATAAAAGCAGGCATGACCTTATGGTCTCTCCAACATCAAATTCGCTCAATTCCAGTTCCATCTTGCCTGCCTCGACTTTTGAGAGGTCGAGTATGTCGTTTATCAATCTTAAAAGGTGTTTGCCGCTTTCCCATATATCGTTAAGATATTCCTTCTGTTCATCAGTTACAGTTCCTGCCATGCCATCCCTCATAACCTCTGAAAAACCTATAATGGAATTAAGCGGGGTTCTCAACTCATGAGACATGTTTGCGAGGAAGTCTGACTTTGCCCTGTTGGCTGACTCAGCCTGAAGTTTTGCCTCTTCTGCCTCAATTCTTTTTGCCTGCAACTCCTGATTATCCGCCTGAATAGCAAGATTTACATCCTCGAGTTCCTTTGTCCTTTCTTTTACCTTTTCCTCAAGATGTTGTGAGTATTCTCTAAGTTGTTCTGCAAGTTTTTTTCGCTCAGTGATGTCCTGCACAGTTCCTGCCATTTTAATCGGTTTGCCGTTCTCATCAAAGGTTACCTCTGCCTGTTCGTGGACAATGCGTTTAGTGGTGTCAGGCAGAACAATGCGGTGGTCAATGCTGTAAGGCATTTTCTCATACAAGGCTTTGTCAACAGAATTTTTTACAAACTCCCTGTCATCAGGATGGACAGAATTTAGAAATCCCTCATAGGTTGATCCGAACTCCTGTGGTTCGAGGCCAAATATCCGATAAATCTCATCGGACCAGTACAGTATATTGTTAACAATATCCCAATCCCAGTTGCCGAGATGGGCAATACGTTGGGCATCGCGAAGGCCAGCTTCACTTTGTTGAGTTTTTTCATAATTAAGGGCATTCTGCATTGAGACAGAGATAATATCTGAAATAGACTTATACATCTCTATCTCCCTGTCTGACAGTTTTATTCCCGCCGACAGATATAGGCAGAGGACTCCTAACATCTTATCTCTTGATTTCAAGGGAAGGATTATATGACCATGTTCTTTAATGTCGGAGTAAGTTCCTGTATGCCTTCTGTCTTGAACACTGCTGTCAGAAAAGATGATTTTACCTTCTTCCGCACAGAGTCCGCAGAGACATTCTCCATAGGGCACAGTGGAGCAAAGCCCTGCATGTTCATCACTGAAATTGCAGGATACTATGAGCTTCAGGGTCTTTTTATCCTCATCACATAAAAATATTGCTCCTTTCTTCTCCAATCTCAGAGGCTCAAGTTCCATGATTGCATCCATGATTCCATTGAGCATGGTTTCGAGTGTGAGTGACTTGCTTGCCGCTGCCGAGATTTGATTTAATGCGACCAGCTCCCTTAGATGCGATGCCTTTTCCATAAAAAGCAGAGCCAGAGTCTGAGCCATTTGATTGTAATGCTCAGAGAGAATTCCAATCTCATCCCTGCCTTTTACATCAACCCTTACATCGAAATTTCCTCTTTCAACCTCCGCTGCTACATCCGTGAGTTTCCTCACAGGCTTAACAATGCTTTGTCTTATATAGAAGATAATAAAGCCTGTTCCAATAAAGAAAAATCCAAAGGCATAATACCTGAAGGTGTCAAAATCCTTTATCTCCTTCTCTGTGTGTTTTTCAATAAGGGTTGCCAGCTTGTCAATTTCCTTTATATAGCCATATATTATGATCTGGTTGAATTCCCTTGCCTTTCTTTTATCAGGCATATTCATCATCCTTTCAATCTCAGGTTTCTGGACCTTCTGCCACATGTCTATTAATTTATAATTTTGCTTAATGGCATCTCTTGCATGAGAATGGATTGGTGAAAGGCCGTGCTTTTCGCTGCCGTCCCTTAATCCAAAAAGGATTTCCTCATACATATTCATTTCCTTCTTCATGTCTTCAACAATATTTGTCCTTTCACCGGGAAGAGGCATGTCTGCTATCTCTAATAAATGCTTTGCTATCTCAACAAGAAGCATCCTCTCTCTTCCCGCAAGGTTAATCCTTTTTGACTCACCTTTCATGTGGTGGGTGAAGGTATAGGTTGCAGTAATATAAGAGGCAATAAACGCAAGCATTATCATGCCCATGAAGATGAATTTTGCTGTGAGGGATTTAAAGAGGAACATTATAGCTCCCTTCCTTAACTAAAGTATATCAGGAAATTTAGGCGATGCAAGTTGTTCCCAAATCCTTTTCCTTCTGTAATAAAAATAATACAGGCAGTCAATTTTTAGTATTATTTATCTCATATGTGGATTAGAAGGCAAGACTATTTAATAAGCTGACTTTTGTCTTCTTTTTCTTTCTTAACCTTTCGAGGCGTTATCAGTCTAAGAAGTTTTTTATCTTTCTTGATGAGTTTTGCAAGTTCAAGTGTTTTCTTCTTTTCTTTCGCTGAAAGAAGTCCATACAGTTCAATCACATCATAATCATCCTTTGGCCCGCCTGCCTTTAGTTTCATGGCAATAAGGTAGGGCTTGGGCAAGAGATTAATCGGTATGGTTTTTTCAGGTTCAGATGATAATAGTCCTTCTAATTCCCATTTATAACGCGCAATAATCAAATCAACCTTCGGAATTACACCTTTCGGATCTTTTATATAAATAATTTCATGTTGAAACGGGTCATGAATATCATGACTTTGAGGAAAATATTCGACTTTAACGTTTTTGTCAGACAGATATTCCTTTAAGGACTTTGATAAGTCTTTGCCGAAACTATCGTATGGGCTGCCGATACAAAGCGTATCAATATCTTTTGTTGTCCTCTCTATTCCATGTGCAATAACCGCATATCCGCCGATAAGAGCGATAACAGTATCCTTATATTTTGTCTCAACTGAGAATTTATTTATGAGCTTTTGAAGCTCGTTCAGCGTACTTAAGATAGGCTTCACCTTCTGTTATCTCCTCTCTTTTTGCCCTCAGTTTAACAAACTCATTAAAAAGGGATTCCATTTCGCTGATTCTTTTGTCAGGCGTCAACGCAAGAAACTCCTTCTTCATTTCTTTCCTTTTCTTCTCCATTATTCCTGTTGACATAATTTCCCTTCCCTTACGTCCTTGTATTCCCTTAATTTTGTCTGCTTAGTAGAATTATAACAAATATTACATCATGCATTGTGATTTAATATTCTGAGAAACGCCTCGACAACCTCCCCATCTCTTTTGCTATAGAAATAGCATACAAAGAAACCCTCTCTGAATGACCCTTTGTCCATGGGCTTTTGGCGTCAATGGCATTAGCAAAGGCAAGGATGAGGTCAGTGTCGCAGATTCTTCAATTCCGTGTGTGCAACATTCAAATCCCTCAGCATATTGAGGAATGCATTCCGGCTTTCGATAAGTTTCTTTTCTTTATCCTTTAAATCTGTAATTATCCCTGACAATCGACCTGCTTTTTAAGAAATTCCCGGTTACGTCATAGATAGCTGTAGCGTTTATTGCGACAGGAAGAAAACCGCCGTCTTTTTTTCTAAAATCTAATTCGACATTTTCTATATATCCTTTTTCTTTAAAAACTGGATAATTTTTCTCGAATGTTTTAAAACTGTTATCATTAAGAATATCTGTTATCTTCAGCCTGCCGATGACCTCGTTTCTTTCATGGCCCAACATCTTGAGCCATGTATCATTTACTTCTAAGATCGTTCCATCAGGACCAATGGAATGATACCCATCAGGTGCGTTCTGATAGAGGTCACGGTATCTTTCTTCTGATTTTTTTAAACTCTTAAGAAGGGATGTCCTCTGGTTAACAAGATAACCCATGGAGGTAGAAACAAATGGTGCAAAAACAACCATTAAATGGAGGATAAGATGTGGTGTATCCTCGGGAAGAAAAAAATGACTGATAGTATAGTTTTTAAGTAAGATATATTCAACAAAGATATATGTTCCAGAAAATATCCAGCCCGAAAGTGTAACAGTTATGGCAAGTTTTAATTTCATCTCTCAAATGGTGTCTTAATGTCAAGGCGTTTACATATCTTTTTTACGAGGATATTATCAATTTCTGTATGTCTCGGGATAGTCTCTAAAATGCCATTTTTGATATTCTGAACAATGGTATGAGAACTGCCTTCTCTTTTTATAAAGCATCCATATCTTCTGAGATGCCTCATAAATTCTCCCCGTTTCATACAAGTATTTCTTCTCTTATTACATCCTTATCCAGATATTTCAGTATGCCCTCTTTTCTATCCTCAAGAATCAGTTTTATAGCCTCAATCAGATTCTTTTTACACTCTTCTAATGTTTCGCCCTGCCCATTTGCCTCTGGGATCTCAAGACAGTAACCGATATAGTATTTTTCTCCCTTTTCAAATATGGCATTAAATCTATAATCCATCAAACACCTCCCTGATATTCAATTTGATTTTATGATACCATAGATTCTCTCTCAGTTATCAATATCAATGACATTTTCAGTGTCTCTCATGCTTCTTTAACTCTTCCCTGAGCCTCTCAATCTCTTCTTTAAGCTCAACCATCCTTAATTCCCTTCCAACAGACATATCATAAAATTCCTCAAGTTCCTTGACTCTCTTTTTAAGTTCTTCATCCATCTGCTTATGCTCATTTTCATGTATAATCCTCCCGGTAACATCTGTAAGCACCTCAATAGCAGCGTTAACTTTGCCTGAGAAATCTTTTAATGGATATGAAACAGTCTCTATGTAAATCGGTTTATTCTCCTTATCAAAATGCGTGTGGATTATCCTGTGGCTTGAACCTGTCTCAAATGCCTCTTTTACAGAGCACTCCTCTGCATTTTCATAGCAGGGTTTTGAAAGATGATGTGAAACCTCATAACAGTGTTTTCCGATAATCTCATCACAACTTATCTTGACCTGATTGCAATATCCTTTATTGGCCGAGACAATTCTGAAATCCCTGTCTATAACTACCACACCATTTCCAATGCCTTCAAGGACTGCTTGGAGAAAAGATTCATGCTCCTAAAGTTTTTTTCTCATTACTTCAATTTCTTTCATGCTTTTTCTCCTTTTTATTCTGATACATCCTTGCATCCGCTTCTTTCAGGGTTTCAAGGACATCACTCCCTTTCTCATATGTGGAACACCCGACACTGAACGATAGTTTGCAGCCGAAGGTGCCCGAGTTGTTCTTATTCCAGTCCTCCACACCATCTAATATTCTCTGAACCATAGCAGCAGCCGTATCACAGTCAGAGTTTGTCAGTACGATAAGGAATTCATCACCGCCGTAACGGAATACGATATCCGATTTACGAGCAGT
>JACQXD010000049.1 GCA_016208875.1 Nitrospirota bacterium | reverse complement strand
GATTAACAGCCGAGGCAAGGGATTCGTTGAAAACCGTGATTGTGTTTGAGTAAGAGGTTTTAAATGCCGAAAATCAATAAAACTACACTTTGAGAAATCCTTTTAAAAAAACTTTTGGATTTTTTTGTATAGTCAATTCAAAAAGAGACAGACCGAAGATTCTTAACGGCTGAGGGTTTTTGAATCACCCGATATTTTATAAGCGATCAAAAGATCAATGTCAAAAAAAATACTGAAAAACAATTGAATTTATTTGCTATTTTCTGGTACAATTTACCAGTTTTTGAATATGGAAGATAAAGAAAAAAAATATTTGCTCGAATCGATCTTATTTCTTTCGGGAGACGCCGTAATGCTGTCTTCATTGAAAGAAGTGACAGGGTTGTCCGAGACGGAGCTTAAAAAGTTTATGGATGAGTTAATGGCGGATTACAGGGAGAGAGACGGGGGGATTCTAATTGCCGAGATAGCCAATGGCTATCAGATGATAACTAACCCTGCATATGCGCCGTGGTTAAAGAAATTCAGGGCCTCAAGTGCGGCAGCCAAACTTTCGGTACCGGCGCTCGAAACCCTTGCTATAATTGCATACAGACAACCTATCATTAAGGCCGAGATAGAACAACTCAGGAGTGTGAACTCCGACGGCGTTATAAAGACACTTCTCGACAGAAAACTTATAAAGATCATGGGCAGGAAAGAAGCTCCGGGCAGGCCATTGCTTTACGGAACAACAAAAGAATTTCTTCAGTATTTCGGCTTAAAAGACCTGGCGGAAATGCCCACACTGAGGGATATTGAAAGGGAGGAGGCGGCATGATTTTAGATAGGATTGCGAAAAAATTTTATCTTGCATTTATAATGCTGTTAATCTTTTCGGTACCGGCGAATGCCGATGAAACATATAAAGTAAAAAAAGGCGATACTCTCTCGAAGATTTCGAAGAAATTCAAGGTCGGCATTCAGGAAATCCGGCAGTTGAATAACCTTAAGAGATCCGGAAAACTTAAACCGGGTCAAAACCTTATCGTTAAAAAAACAGGTACGAAGATATATACCGTTAAAAAAGGTGATAACATTTTCAGGATCGCAAAAAAATTCGATATGGATGTCGATGAATTGAAGGACATTAATCTACTCGAATCCGATGCGTTAAAGATAGGACAAAAACTTTTGCTTGAGCCGGAGCCGGAGACCAAAACTGCAAGAGAAAACGTTGTTGAAGAGATAAAGAAAATGTCCGAATCGGAAGAACTCTCAAAAGTAGGGGTAAAGGATAAACTTATATTATTTGCTAAAAAATTTCTGAATATTCCTTACAAGTTCGGTGGAAGCAGCATTATGGGTATTGACTGCTCGGCATACGTCCAGAAGGTTTACGGTCTTATCGGAATAGATCTTCCTCGCTCGGCAAGACTGCAATTCAATGAGGGCGAATCCATAAATATGGATTCATTATCTATAGGTGACCTTGTATTTTTCAGAACCTACGCCTCGTTCCCGTCTCATGTAGGTATATATCTCGGCAACGACCTCTTTATACATGCATCTTCAAAAGGGAAAAAGGTGAGTATCGACAGTCTCAGTGCGCCGTATTATTTTAAACGGTTTATCGGGGGGAAAAGACTGATATTCGACAATGCAGAGAAAGAAAACGGAAACCTGCCTCACGAAGGATAAATACTTTTAGTTTTCTTTCGGCGTTAACTTGTTAGAAACAGGCCCCGATAATCGAGGCCTGTTTTTGTTTGGTTTAGAGTTTTGTTACGTTTGCTGCCTTCGGCCCCTTGGGGCTATCAACAACATCAAAGTTCACTTCCTGACCTTCGGCCAGCGATTTGAACCCGTTGTCCTGAATGGCTGAATAATGAACAAAAACATCTACACCGTCTTCCTTGGTAATGAATCCAAAACCCTTGGACTCATTAAACCACTTAACGGTTCCTTTTGCCACGATACTACACCTCCTTGTTTGGAAAAATATTGAAGATTACGGAACTACAATAATATACTCGCAAAGTCCTAAGTCTCTGCATCTGTATATGACAAAAACTTCCGAAACTTCCCGCATAGTATTACATACATCGCTAAAAAGGTCAATGGCATAATTCGTTAATATTTTTTTTAAAAAGTCCTTGAATAATCACAGGGCTAAAGGCTAAAATTAGCCTTATGAGAATTATAAGTAAGTTAAAAGATATTGAGTTGTTTCTCGATGCTTTAAGAAGGCGTGCCTCTGCTGCCGATGCCGTGATAGAAAAAACAGCAGCCATAATCCTTAATGAGGTGAGAGAAAACGGGGATACGTCTGTCCTGAAATATACAAGAAAGTTCGATTATACGGGTGCAGATACCATTAGAATAAGACCCTTGGAAATATCGAGATATGCCGATAAGACAGACGGGAAAATTGTGAAGGCTCTTGAGAAATCTTCAAAGAGAATACGCAGATTCCATGAGATGCAGAAGGAAGGGTCATGGTTAGTTAAAGATATGGTGTATAAAAAGTTTTCTGCGGATAAATGTGCCGATATCCCTCATACCTTCCTCGGTCAGATCATACAACCGATTGAAAGGGTGGGCGTATATGTGCCCGGAGGTAAGGCGTCATATCCATCCACTGTTTTGATGAATGTGATACCGGCACAGGTTGCGGGGGTTAAAGAGATTGCCCTCTGTGTTCCCGCCCCTAATGGTGAAATAAATCCTTATGTTATGGCAGCAATAGAAATGCTCGGCGTTAAAGAAGTATATAAAATAGGCGGGGTGCAGGCTATAGGGGCGATGGCCTACGGAACCAAAACTATAAAAAAGGTAGATAAAATAGTAGGCCCCGGCAATATATACGTAGCAACTGCAAAGAGGATGGTTTTCGGAGAGGTAGATATCGACATGATTGCCGGGCCGAGCGAGGTACTGATTATAGCAGATAATTCTGCGAACCCTGTATTCGTTGCATCGGATCTATTGAGTCAGGCAGAGCACGATGAACTCGCATCCCCGATATTGATCACTGACTCGCGTGTTCTTGCTCGGAAGGTCGGCAGAGAAGTCGAAAAACAGCTTGCAGGACTTAAGAGAAGGTCGATTGCAGAAAAATCTATCTCGGCTTATGGAGCGATTATTATAGTAAAGGATATTGCATCAGCCGTTAAGCTTTCTAATAGAATAGCACCAGAGCACCTCGAGATACTGATAAAGAGTCCAGTTACGGTATTACCTCTGATTAGAAATGCCGGTGCAATTTTCTTAGGACAATGGACACCGGAGACATTGGGAGATTACTCGGCAGGACCAAATCACACCCTTCCTACCGGAGGTACTGCAAGATTCTCGTCTCCCCTCGGTGTTTACGACTTCATCAAGAGGTCAAGCCTTTTATCATTTACAAAAGAGGGTTTTATGAGCATCGCAAAAACAGTAGAGGCTATTGCAGATATCGAGGGTCTTGAGGCACATGGGAATACGATTAGGGTACGACTGGGTAGTTATGCTCGTAAAGATTACAAAAAATAATCTCGGTGAGGTTTTAGGTACGGCGGTTGAGATACTTAATAGAAGCGGTATTGTTGCCTATCCGACAGAAACTTTTTACGGCCTTGGAGTAAGGTTTGATATTGAAGACGCCCTAAAAAAACTATGCAGATTAAAGAAAAGACCCGAAGAAAAACCGATGCCTTTAATAATCGGAGATAGAGAGATACTTCCTTTGATGACAGAATCTATAAACAATACCGCATTATCTTTGATGGATAAGTTCTGGCCGGGGCCTCTAACTCTTGTCCTGAAAGCAAAAAAGGGGTTATCAAAATATCTCACAGCGGATACGGGAAAGGTTGCAGTCAGGATACCGGGAGAATCGATAGCCCTCCATCTCGCAGAAAGAGCGGGATTCCCTATAACTGCTACGAGCGCGAATATTTCGGGAATGCCTCCTGCGATAGACGCAGAAACCGTTCTAAACTATTTTGATGATAAAATAGACATGGTGATAGATGGAGGCAGAACTGCCGGGGGATTGCCTTCGACAATAGTAGATGTTATCGGGGAAAAAATGAAGATAGTCCGCAAAGGAGCAATATCGATACTATAATACTAATACGGTCATAAGTATGAAGACATTAATTATAAAATCCCTCCTAACCTCCCTTTGCCAAAGGGAGGAACATACCCCTCTTTGGCTACGGTCATAAGTATGAAGACATTAATTATAAAATCCCTCCTAACCTCCCTTTGCCAAAGGGAGGAACATACCCCTCTTTGGCAAAGAGGGGCGAGGGGAGATTTTTCAATAATGATGCCTTACTTATGCACTCCTTAGTATGTCTGGAGGAAAATTGGGGAAGAATATTGTCGAAAAGATTTTTGAGGCTCATAAGGTATATGGAGAGATCGAGGCCGGAAGTACAATCGGATTAAAGGTTGATCAGGTCTATACTCAGGATGCAACCGGTACGATGACATGGCTTCAGTTCGAGGCAATTGGGATTGACAGGGTAAGGGTTCCTCTGGCTGTCTCTTACGTAGATCATAATATGTTACAGACCGATTACATGAACCCTGACGACCATAAGTTTCTCCAGACAGCGGCTGCAAAATACGGGGCTTATTTTTCGCGACCGGGCAACGGTATCTGCCATCAGGTACATCTCGAGCAGTTCGCTGTTCCCGGAAAGATTGTACTCGGTACGGACAGCCACACCCCTACTAACGGCGGGATGGGAATGATTGCCATAGGCGTCGGAGGTCTCGATGCTGCAACTGTTATGGCAGGTGCTTCCTTCGAACTAACAATGCCGAAGATAATTAAGATAAATCTTACAGGAAGACTTAAACGTCCATGGGTAACTGCTATGGACGTGATCCTCGATATATTGAGGGGACTTACGGTAAAGGGAGGCGTCGGGAAGATATTCGAATACGGCGGCAGCGGCGTTAAAGACCTGAATGTAACCGAAAGGGCGACCATAACTAATATGGGAGCAGAGCTTGGAGCAACAACGTCCGTATTCCCAAGCGATGAAAGGACAAAATTTTATCTGACGGCCGTTGGAAGGAAGAAGGACTGGATAGAGCTCAAGGCGGATAAGGACGCGGAATATTTTGAAATAATGAATCTTGACCTCGGCTCGATAGAACCTATGATCGCACAACCCCACAGTCCCGATAATGTGGTAACCGTTAAGAGTCTGGCAGGTACAAAGGTTGATCAGGTTTGCATAGGGAGTTGTACAAATTCCTCCTATCAATCGCTGAAGGCCGTTGCATCGGTACTTAAGGGTAAAACCGTTGCAGCCGGTACAAACCTCTTGGTAAATCCGGGATCAAAGCAGGTCTATGAAATGATCTCAAAGGAGAGTCTTAGCTCTACTATGATTTCTGCAGGCGCACGTATGCTCGAGGCATCATGCGGGCCGTGTATCGGGATGGGAGGAGCTCCGGGCAGCGGCCAGGTATCGGTACGTTCATATAACAGAAATTTTCCGGGGAGGAGCGGGACAAAAGATGCATTTGTATATCTTGCGAGTCCTGTTTCATGCGCCGTATTCGCAGTTAAGGGAGAGATCGTAGACACTCGCAAATCACGTTTTAAGATAGGAAAATTTGTAGAGCCGAAAAAATATCTGATCGATAGAAACTTCATAATCCCCCCTGTCGAGGATACCTTTAATATAGAGATAATCAAGGGACCGAACATTAAAGAAATATCTATTAAAGAGCCTTTGAAAGATAAGATCGAGGCAGAGGTTCTTCTCAAGCTCGGCGACAACATTACTACTGACGACATCATGCCTGCGGGTTCTAAGGTGCTGCCTTTCCGCTCGAATATCCCTAAGATATCCGAATTCGTTTTCAGCGGGATTGATAGTACATTCAGCCGGAGGGCAAATGAGGCAAGGGATCGGGGCGGATGTATTGTCGTGGGCGGAGAAAATTATGGACAGGGCTCGTCACGGGAGCATGCTGCTATCGCGCCTATGCATCTTGGACTGCAAGCGGTAATTGTAAAATCATTCGCAAGGATACATAAGGCGAACCTTATAAACTTTGGGGTACTGCCCCTAACATTCAAAGAACCTTCCGATTATGAGAAGATTGAAACGGGTGACAGACTTGCAATAAAAGATGTAGTTAAATCTATAACCGGTAATCAGATTTATATAATAGAGGATATTACGAGGGGAATTTCATTCGAGGCAGTCTCTGACCTCAATGATAGGCAGAAAGAGATTATCATCAAAGGCGGGTTGCTGCCTTATACAAAAAAGTAGATTACTTTTTAATCTTATGAGCATATTTCCTGTAAGCCTTTCAAAAGAAAAAGAACTCAAAGAAAAGATGGATGCCTTAAACATCCGTGAAGAGGATATTCAGGAATCCTTTGTCCGTTCCAGTGGAAAGGGCGGACAAAAAGTGAATAAGACGTCAACCTGCGTTTACCTCAAACATATCCCTACAGGCATCGAAGTTAAATGCATGGAAGAGCGATCCCAACCCCTTAACCGCTATAGGGCAAGGGTGATCCTAATTAAAAAAATAGACCAAATGATAAGGGGCAGAGAGAGCGAGGAGAGGCAAAGGATAGAGAAAATAAGGAGGCAAAAGAGAAAACGCTCGAAAAGGGCAAAAGAAAAAATGCTGGCCGAGAAAAAGATCAGGGCCGAAAAGAAAAAGCTCCGCGTACACAGATTTGACTATAATGAGTAATAGATTAACCTTGTCATGAATGCCCTACAGTCTCTGCCCGATAAAAAACGGAAAGTATATGTCGCAACGGATTATGATAAATTGAACCGCTCCGTAATAGTAAGGGTCAAAGATGAGGGAATAGGCATGACTCTTTTCTTTAATTATTTAGAAACTTTTCGAGGCTTTTTAGCAGGAATCCCGTATAACTTGCCTTCAGCGCTGATATCCTCATCTATTTCTGGCCAATGAACACCCTGCCCATCCCCGATAATCTCGAAATGTGCGCGATGTTTTGGTGTTGCCTCTGATAACCGCCATGACCAGGCAAGTGGAACGCTGACTACGCGTCCATCAACAAGATGGGCTGTAATAGAATCGCTTGTAACTTCTATATCCTTAATTCTTACTTCCTGAAGTTTAACCGCAGTGCTCATGCCATGCCTCCATTATCTTATTTCTATTATTATAAATGATTTCCCGTATGATATTCAGTTCTTTTGGCGCAAAACCATGATTTTTGTCTAACACAACAGGTTCCAGCCAGAACTTGCAAACCATTCTTTACTCTTTGAACATGCACATGCATCGGCTCATTACAGTCAAAACTATAAAAGAAAAACCGATACGGTCCATGAATATTTTTAACAGTCGGCATTTGCTAAATTATCAAGAACTTAATAGCCTTTTGTCAAATGACCTTTTTAATTTTGAAACTATGATTAAATTTTCAATACCCTTTTTGAATAAATAAATTTTCAATAAATCTCCCCTAACCCCTCTTTGCCAAAGAGGGGATCAGAAGGATTCCCGACAAGCGAGAATGACAAAGTACGATTTATTTTTTTGATACCCCGCCGTCTCTGCGGCGGGGAGGTTTATTAATAACGATTGCTATCTTCTTCTAACCATATGTGACAGAAGGAAAAGACACTGTCCATATCAAATTTAAAGACTGCATAGTTTGAAATGGCCAATGGTTTTGATTACTTATATGCCTTTATGCCAGCCGTCAGATAAACATTCGACGACCCTTTCTCAGTAATTGCATGCAGCCGGCTTTCTCTACTGTCGTCACTGAACTTCTCTAACATTTCGTCAAGCGGATAAGCTCTACCGAGCGATGAAGAAGCATATCTTCCACCGTACATTACGGCTTCAATTAATGCTAATTTATCATCAGATAGCGAGTCCAAGAATTTTTCAAATTCATCATTCTTAGGTTGGGATGTACTTTCAATCTTGCTATATGCTTCTATAGTTTTTCCATCAAAGACGTTAATGACACCAGTGTTTAAGCCCAGTTTTTGACTCAACTTAGCATATTCCTTTTGAGCCTCTTTAAAAAGAGCAATTACTTTTTTTATTAGATTGATTTCAGAAGAATCCAGAATTCGTGCCCCTTTTCTTATTTTGGTTGATTTCTTGAAGATGGGGACACCCAGATATTTGAGAGCGGACAAGAGCGGACAGTTCATTTGACAAATCTTCAGTATGCTATACAATAATAAAGCGGTAAGGTTAATTAACAAGTAGAAAATATTGCATCTCTTAAGTATCGCCCATCGGTTATAATAGACGGTCATGGACGATATTCTTTTGATGAAAAGAGCGTTGAGGCTTGCTTCAAAGGCAAGCGGTATGACAAGCCCGAATCCGGTAGTCGGGGCCGTACTGGTTAAGGGTGGAAAGATTATCGCGGAAGATTATCACAGGAAGCCCGGCACTCCGCATGCAGAGGCCCTCGTTATTCAAGCTTCTGGAGAAAAGGCAAAGGGGGCAACGCTTTACGTAAATCTCGAACCTTGCTGCCATACGGATAAAAGAACACCTCCGTGCACAAAGGCGATCATCAGAGCCGGGATTAAAAAAGTAGTTATAGGATTGAGAGACCCGAATCCAAAGGTATCCGGCAAGGGGATCGAGGAACTTAAAAAGGCCGGAGTAGAAACGGTTTCAGGAGTTCTGGAGGAAGATGCCCGAAGATTAAATGAGGGTTACATCAAATATATTACAACCGGAAAACCATTCGTGATATTAAAGACGGCAATGACTCTCGACGGTAAGATCGCCACGCCTGAGGGCGAATCAAAATGGATTACAGGAGAAAAGGCAAGGGCGGTGGTGCGGAAATTAAGAAGCAGCGTAGATGCGGTGTTAACGGCTATTGGGACTGTTAAGGCAGATAATCCACAGCTTACTGCAAGGATAAAGGGGAGAAAAGATCCCATCAGGATTGTCATCGATCCTTATCTTGAAGTGCCGATGGATGCAAAAATTCTGCATACTCCGCCGGAAACAATAATTGTTACGGAAGACAGGGGCAAGATGTCAGGCAACATTGAAAGGTCAGGCATAAAACTTATTACTTACAATAGAAGACTTGACCTTAAATGGCTGATGGAAAAACTCGGCAGTATGGAGGTTACCTCCGTTCTTATAGAAGGAGGCTCGTCATTAAATGCACATGCATTCGAGGATAGTATTGTTGACAAGGTTATGTTTTTTATATCGCCAAAGATTATCGGCGGTAGAGATTCATTCCCTGCCGTAGGCGGAAGATCCTTTAGAAGGCTTGCTGACGCTTACCAACTAAAAGACGTGAAAGTGAAACGGGTTGGGGAAGATATCTTAGTCGAAGGATATGTTAGACGATAATCGGTTAAAGTGTATCTACTGACACCTTAACCAGCCGGCGCCGAATACCAAAAAAAAATATCTAAAATTGGGTCTGCGACAAAAAAGTAGGTATTTTGAAAACCCCTCTTTGGAAAAGAGGGGCGAGGGGAGATTTTAAGAAAAAATTACTATCATAAAATCCCCCTACATCCCCCTTTGCCAAAGGGGGAATATTGATAGCAATATGCTTTTACCTATAAATTTGTCGCGCACCCTCTAAAATTCGAGCCCTTGCTTTTTGTGTCCTATTTATGCAATATAAAAACCATTCAGGTTGCTTTGGTCATGATTAAGTTAACTAAGGATAGTGAAAAAGTAGAGCTTGCGCTGCCAAGTAAATTTGGTTATGAAAAAATAGCCATGGCTGCCTCTGCTATAATTGCAGAGGGGATAGGTTTTCCTTCCGAGAAGATCGAAGACCTTAAGACAGCTATAAGCGAGGCCTGTATAAATGCGATTGAACATGGCAATAAGATGCAGGCCGATAAGAAGGTTACAATCCTCTTTGGTATTAATGAATCAAAACTTACGATAGAGGTCATGGATGAAGGTGAAGGGTCGGTTTTTCATATCACGGAGAAATCCGACCTTACATCTAAACTGGAAGGGAAAGAGTCACCACGAGGGTTAGGGTTATTCCTCATCAAGAGCCTTATGGACGAAGCAGAGTTTGTCCCGGGTCGCGAGGGTTCTCAACTTCGCATGGTAATCTACCTGAAACAGGAAAAGACGGTCGATGACTCGTAGAGTAAGTAATGGAAAATAGATTAGAAATTAGCGTTAGAAATGCAAATGATGTTACTGTCTTTGACCTCGAGGGTGATTTTACCCAGATGGCAGAAGCAGCGATCGATTCAAAGGCGAAACCACTGATAAAGACTGGATGTAAGATGGTAATGAATTTTTCCCGTGTTGGTTATATAAACAGCAGTGGAATAGCTATTCTAATAGCTTTGACCACTATGCTCGGCACCGCAGGCGGCAAACTCGGGGTATACGGCCTCAGCCCACATTTCCAGAAGATATTTGAGATTGTTGGTCTGACTCAGTATATAGATATCCATAACGATGAGGCTGATGCCTTTAAAAAGTTTCTGCCTTAAGTAAGGAGAAGGTAATGGGATAAGGAAAACCGTAAAACCAGACGACCCTCTCATGCCTGATATAAGTTCTTCAGAAAAACTCGATTATCAATCAGGTCTCATCAAAAAGATTTATGAACTGGCAACGGTGATGGAGATAAGCAAAGAATTTATTTCCACACTGGATGCAGAACGTATCAACGCTGTAATTGTATTTAATACTATGGGTGTTGTGGGTGCAAAACGGGGAGCACTATTTTATCTTAATCCCGAGCAACATGAATTAGAATTGTGCAGGGCAATAAATTTTATCCATGAACCATGTGTTTTATCATCCATAAAAATAACGGAGGAAGAACAGGGTCATCTGAGTGAGATAGAAAAACCGGTATTTTTATCCCAGCTTTTGGAAGGTGATTTCAAATTTCTTGATTCCCTTAAATGCAATGGCTGCATTGCCGATCCCCTTCTAATACCATTAATAGCCAAGGATAACTTTTTAGGACTTCTGGTTCTTGCGGAGAAACTGGGAACTCCATATAGCGATGATGACCTTGCTCTACTTTCTTCTTTAGCAAACCAATCGGCATTAGCCCTGCAAAATGCATTGTCTTATAGAAAGGTGGAAAAATTAGCAGAGGATTTGAGGGTAATCCTTGAAAGAGAGCGGAGAATAATCATCGAAAAGGAGAAGATGGAAAAATATATTCCACAGGCAGTTATAGATGAGGTTCACAGAAGCCGGGAGGAAAAATTGGCACTCGGTGGAAAGGCTCAGCAGTGCACTATAATGTTTACTGACATCAGAAATTTCACAAGGCTTTCAGAAAACATGGAACCACAGAAGGTAGTAAATTTTTTAAATCGCTTCATGACTGAAATGTCCAGAATAATAATAAAACATGAAGGGATTATTGATAAGTTTATAGGAGACAACATTATGGCTATTTTTATCCCTGGTCATGATAACAGGGATGATGCAAAAAGGGCAATATTAACAGCCTTAGAGATGAAAAACCAACTGAAAAGATTAAACAGGGAGTGGAAGAATGCAGGGTTAAAGATAAAAATTGGTATTGGGATAAATACAGGAGAGGTAATAGTCGGCAATATTGGTTCTGAAGAACGAATGGATTATACCGTTATCGGAGATAATGTGAATATAGCAGCAAGGTTGGAGTGTATAGCTAAAGGTGGTCGGATCCTCATAAATGAAACGACTTATAGAGATGTGGAATCTATAGTTGAGGTTAAAAGGCTTAAGCCTTTTAAGGCAAGGCACAGAGAAGGCGTTATTAATGCGTGTGCGGTAAAGGGACTAAAAATTAATACAGAAGCAATAAATGATGTTACAAAACTGTAAAAATCCCCCTTCATCCCCCTTTTCCAAAGGGGGATTTTCTATATTCCCCTCTTTGGTAAAGAGGGGTCAGGGGAGATTTTTTGTAACAATAATTAATACGTTTGCATTAGTTCAGAGTTGTTATCATGGAAATAAATAGCAGGGTAGTAAGGGATATAGGTTTTATGGATATAAAAGGGGATATAATTGCCTTTGTAGGTGATGAGTTATATGCCGCTGCAAAGGAATTAATAAGCAATGGCTGTAAAAGAATCTGTCTAAATCTTTCTCAGGTGCCCTTTATTAATAGTTCGGGCATAGCATCCTTGATCGTCCTGAATACAAAAACAAATGAAAGTGGTATGACAGAACTCTGGGCATATGGCTTAACTCCCCACTTTAAAAAGATCTTTGGTATGGTAGGGTTAACCAGTTATATAAAACTTTATGATGGTGAGGAGGAAATACTTAATATGGAAAGCTAAGGTTAATTTTCGGCAACTTTTAACTTGGCAGTTATTGTTGCCGTCATTTCAGCTTGTTCTGTCATTCCGACTTGTTCGGAATCATTCTTTAAGAAGGATACTGGATAAGCCAGCATGACAGACAAGAAAAAAAGATTCCCGACAAGCGGGAATGACACATAATGAAAGGAGGTTAAAATGCATATTGTATTGGCTTTATTAATTTTTGCCCTGATTACGTCTTCCCCAAGCATGGCGTTTTCAGATGAGCGAGTCTCTGATGATACAAAGACAAAGGTAACGGCTGAGGAGATAGCCTTTGAGGAGATACCTATTGTGGTAACTGCTTCGAGAAGACCGCAAAAGATAAGGGAGGCACCATCTACCATTGATGTTATTACCTCTGAGGATATTAAAAACTGGGGTGTGTTTACACTCGATGAGGCTTTAAGGTTAATTCCAGGGATGGATATAAGACGACTGGGGGTATTTCATACAATTAGTATGAGGGGGATTGGCGGTGGTTTAGCGGATCGTTCCGACCGGGTTTTATTGCTGGTAGATGGCCGGAGGATAAACTCTGCATGGGATGGCTCATTTCGTGGTGATATCCCCTTAACTAATGTAGAAAGGGTAGAGGTTATTAGAGGCCCTGGCTCTTCCCTTTATGGTCCGAATGCCTTTGCAGGCGTAATAAATATCATCACTAAATCAGGTGATGATGTGGATGGCATAAATCCTTCTATCGGTACGGGTGGTGATGAAACATATTTAGGAGAGGTTCTTGCAGGCAAAAGGTGGAATCTACTGGATGGTATCATCACATCCAGATATTATGAGACAGATGGCCAGAAACTACTGAATGAGAATGAGGAGTTCAGAGAAAGCGATATCTTTGGAAAGATAAAATATAAAGGCATCACCCTCTCAGCAGGCCACGATAAGATGGATAGAGGAGTACCGGGCAGGATAGGAAGGTCAAGCCTTACTGATGATTGGGAATACGAAGACAATTTTGTTGATCTTTCTTATGGTCATCAATGGGAGAAGGTCGGTGTGAATCTTAAGGGCTATCTTAATGAGACCGAGTCTCTCTATAACCTTAGCGGTCAGTCAACGGATGTTGACTCAAAGGTCTCAGGTGTAGATGCACAGGGAACATGGAAAATAAATAAACGGAATCTCCTTACAGCAGGGATTGACCTCTATGAAGATAAAGGCAGTCAAACAGGTCAGGGGACACAGAGTGCCACAAATACAGGTTTTTATATCGAGCATGAGATGAAACCCTTAGAACCTATGATATTAACACTCGGTGGGAGATATGATATCCACTCCGTCTATGAGGATGTCTTTACACCAAGGCTGAGTGCTGTCTATCTTCTGGGAGAGATGACAACTCTCAGGGCATCCTACGGTGAGGCATTCAGGGCACCAAGCTTTCAGGATCTTTATGTTGATATGTGGCTTACTTCCACAATCCATAATGTAGGGAATAAAGACCTGAAGCCTGAAAAGGTTAAGACATACGAACTTGGTATAAACCATTCCTTTACAGAGGTCATTACCGGGAGTCTTAATCTTTTCTACACAAAGGCAGAAGACCTTGTTGTAACGCAGACAACACGGGCAGGAGGCATCAAGACCAATGCCCCTGCCAATATAGGAGAGGCTGAGATAAAAGGTTTTGAGCTCGGACTAAAGAGTAAACCATTTAAATTTCTATCGCTATTCGGAAATTACTCTTATCAGGATGGTGAAGATGCTGATGGGAATAATCTCCTTTACGCACCTAAAAACAAATTTAACCTCGGCATTAACATCCATCCTGTAGAATATGCGTATTTGAATCTCACGGCACGCTATGTCGGGAATCGGGATGGTTATGATTATAACACAAGGCAAAATGTCACCTTAGAGAGCTATACGGTAACCGATCTTAAACTGGAAGGCAATTGGAAAAAGGTAACCGCAGCTTTAGCTGTTTATAATCTCTTTAATGAGATTTATGAAGAGACAAAAGACTACCTGACTCCCGAAAGAAGCTATCTTGTAACAGTTGGGTATAAGTTTTAGTAATGAAACACTTATGTTTTAAAAAGACACAAAGGAGAATGAAAATCTCCCCTAACCCCTCTTTTCCAAAGAGGGGAACAATTATTCCCCCCTTTGGCAAAGGGGGATTAAGGGGGATTTTTTGGAATAACTATCTTTCAAAAATCTCCCCTAACCCTTTTTCCAAAGAGGGGAATCCACAAGAAAGCCAGAAGAACCAAATTTATCCGCACAAAAGAAAGTCTATCCTGTAAAATATATCTGTAATAGGAGGTTAATATATGCAGATTCAATATCTAACAGATAAAAAAGGGCATAAAACAAATGTGGTGATACCATTTAAAGAATGGGAACATCTGATGAGGGAAATGCAAAAACAGAGAGTCCTACTCGGTTTAAAGGAGGCTGTGTCTGAGGTTAAGGCTATGCTTGCTGGTAAAAAAAAGATGAAAACAATCGAAGAACTGAGCAATGAGTTATAGGATTGTTACTGCAGATAATTTCTCAAGAGAGCTCAAAAGGCTTACTAAAAAATATCCTTCACTAAAGCAAAGGATTAAAGAATTTTCAAACAAACTTTTAGATAATCCTTCAATAGGTACGCCTATAGGACACGGTTGTTGTAAAGCCAGGCTTTCGACTACCGATAAACCCGGAGGCAAACGCAAAGGATTTCGTATAATCACCTATATAGTTCCCAAGAAAGAGATAATATTCCTGCTGTCTATTTATGATAAATCAGAAGTGTCTACATTAAAGGATTGGGAGATAAAAAGAATAATTAAGGAACTGGATTAGAAGGGACATTTTAGTTGAAAAAATCTATATATCTGATATTATTATTTCTCCTTTTTGCCGGTTACGCCTCAGGGGCAAACAGGACAATCATTGTCGTGATTAAAAGTAAGAATATTGCCCCTTATAATCAGGCAATAGAGGGATTCGAAGAATATCTAAAAGGGAAGGGCATTAATCCATGGCTTGTGCCTTATGATATAGAAGGTGACGATAGAAAGGCAGTAGAGATAATAGATGAGGTGAGACAGAAAAAACCTGACCTTATACTCACATTAGGAACAACAGCAACAGAGGCTGCAGCAGCAAGAATAAGGAACATCCCCATAGTATTTACCGTGGTTCTTAATCCTGCCGGTAATCTTCGCAGTCATGAAAATATGACAGGAGTAGCAATGGACATACCGCCTATTGCTCAGTTCGAGGTTGTAAAGTCAATACTGCCCGGTGCAAAAAGAATTGGGGTATTATATAATCCTGTCGAGACAGGGCAGGTGGTAGAAAATGCAAGAGACGCTGCCGTGCGGGTGGGTATGACTCTTATTGCCGTATCCGTAGCATCCGGGAAAGAGGTTCCTCAGAAGCTTGAGGAGTTAAGCAAAAAAGTAGATTTGCTCTATATGATTGCCGACAGCACGGTATATACGCCTAAATCTACCGAGTTTATTCTTATTCATTCACTGAAAAATGGGATTCCCTTCATAGGACTTTCAGAAAAATATGTGAAGGCAGGGGCATTATTAGCCCTTTCGTGGGACTACAATGATCTCGGAACGCAAGCGGGTGAACTGGCATATAAAATAATACAGAATGCAAGACCCGATGAATTGTCTATTGCCTATCCGAGGAATATTCCCTTGATATTAAACCTGAGAACTGCGAGGAATATAGGCATAAAAATTCCCTCTACGATTATTAGAAAGGCAGAAAAGGTTTATGAATAGGTTCCCGCTATATCTGAGGTTTATTATCCCCATATCTCTCATAATAATCCTGTCATCGGTCATCATAAGCTGGATAATAATAGATCATGAAAAGGCAAGGTTAAAAACCAATCTTCAGGATAAGGGGACTACCCTCGCAGAATATTTATCTTTAAACAGCGAGTATGGAGTACTCACAAACAATCAGGAATCTCTGCAAAATCTTGTCAGGATTGTTTTAAAGGGTAAAGATGTGATTTATGCCGAGATAAAGGATACAGAGGGAAGGGTACTGGCAAGGAATGATAAAAAAGAAGATATCTCAGAAAGTGAACTTATGGTAATAACATCGCCGATCTTTACTCAAAAGGTTATCAGGAAAAAAGAAGAAATAGGGATATTCCCAGAAGAAGGAGAAAAACAATTAAAAAAGGAGGCAATTTCAGGCGGTAAGGAAGGACTGTTCTTAGAAGACGAGAAAAAGGAAGTTGCAGAGACAAAGACGGAAAAGATAGGCGATGTTAATATTGGTCTCTCTCTGAAAGAGGTTAATGCTACTATAAAGAAGACCGGAAATACAATCATTGTTGTAACATGCCTCTCTGTCCTTTTATTGATATTAATAGTAGGCTTTCTGAGCAGGCTTATAACCGGGCCAATAAAAAAGTTAGTGGTTGCAACTAAAAAGATTGCAGAAGGGAATCTGACAGAAACGGTCGAGATTAAGAGCGGTGATGAGATAGGAGACTTAGCCACCTCATTTAACAGGATGGTTGCTAATCTAAAACTCAGCATTGAACACCTCCACCAGACCAGTGACTTCAGCCAGGCAATGATCCCTTCAAAAGATATGGATGGTCTTTTGTATACGATATTGAACAGGATACTACAGATTAAAGGAATAACGAAGGGAATTATTTTTCTGTGGGACGAGAGGAACAAGTCATTCCTACCAAAAAGTTTTGCAGGAATCGATTCTGAGGTGAAGATAAAATTTCAGGATAATAAATTTCTTAAAGACCTCTTTAGCGGAGAGGATAAGGCAATATATGAGTTGAATACCGAAGCAGGGGTATGGGCAAAGATTTTGATTAACTTGGGAATCAACTATCTTATCCCCTTGAAAAGCAAGAACAGGATAATCGGCATAGTAGCCCTCGGCAGCAGCTCACTCATAGAAACTTTTTCCGAAGAGGAGATTGATTTACTTAATACCTTTGCCCATATAGGCGCTATGGCTATCGAGAATCTTAAACTCCTTCAGATACAGACAGAGAACGAGATACTCAAGTTAGAGTTGGAATTTGCCCATGATATCCAGATGAGGCTTCTGCCACAGGAGATACCTCAAATAAAGGGTTTTGATATATTTACACTTTCATTACCGGCAAAGGAGATAGGTGGAGATTACTATGATTTTATCAATCTGAATGGTGGCAACCAACTCGGTATATCAATTGCCGATGTGGCTGGCAAAGGCGTTCCTGCTGCCCTTTATATGGCAGGCAGTAGAAGTTTTCTCAGGGCAGAGGCTATAAAAAGTATTAAGCCAGGTGAAGTTCTATCCAGAATTAATGGACTTCTTTATGAAGATATGAAGGGAAAGACCTTTGTCAGTATGTTCTACGGCATTATTGATATACCCACAAAGGTGCTTCGCTTCACAAATGCAGGACATATATCCCCCATGTTGTACAGGAAACAGGGAGATAAACTTGTATATCTTGAATCGCATGGATTCCCTCTGGGGATTATTCACGGTACTTTTTATCAGGATAGTAACTTTCATCTCATGCCGGATGACCTTATTATTTTTTACACGGACGGTCTTGTGGAGGCCATGAATGCAGAAAGGGAATTATTCGGGTTCCACAGATTAGAAAATGTTTTAATAAATACCTCTTCGATGGATATAAAGTCTGTGATCGATAAGATTATGGCTGAGGTCTCCGATTTTTTAAAGGGTGAAAACCTTATGGACGACCTTACACTGGTTGCAATGAAGGTTAATTAAACTCCACATACCTCTTTTTTAGTTTTCTCTATCCATTTTTTGATGCTATAATTACTTCCATGAACCTTACGGAAAATGCGGCAAAGATACTCGAAGCCAGGTATCTTCTCAAGGATAAAAACGGCAAAGTTATAGAAACCCCCAAAGAGTTGTTCCACAGGGTTGCAAGGACTATTGCGTCGGCAGAGACACTATACGAAGGTAATACCGCTGAATGGGAAGATAAGTTTTATGAGATAATGTCCTCTCTGAAATTTCTCCCCAACTCTCCTGCGTTGATGAATGCCGGCAAGGATATAGGACAACTTGCGGCCTGTTTTGTTTTGCCTGTCGAAGACTCGATGCTGGGTATATTCGATACATTAAAAAGTGCAGCCTTGATACTCCAGAGCGGCGGCGGGACCGGCTTCTCTTTTTCGAGATTGAGGCCGAGGTCGGATATCGTCCGCTCTACAGGCGGTGTTGCGAGCGGTCCGGTCTCTTTCATAAAGATATATAATACGGCTACCGAGGTCATTAAGCAGGGAGGGGCGAGACGCGGTGCGAATATGGGAATACTGCGGGTTGATCACCCCGATATACTCGACTTCATAAGGATTAAAAGGGATGAGCGGGAACTGACGAATTTTAATATATCGGTCTCTGTTACGGATGCCTTTATGGATGCCTTGAAAAGTGATGGCGAATACGAGACGATTAATCCGAGATCGGGCGAAGTCGTTGGAAGGCTTAAGGCAAAGATCGTGTTCGATGAGATCGCGGAGAGTGCATGGCAGTCTGGAGATCCGGGACTTGTATTCATTGATAGGATCAATCGTGCGAACCCTACTCCTCATGTAGGCCGGTTCGAAAGTACAAACCCCTGCGGTGAGCAGCCTCTTCTTCCATATGAGGCATGCATATTGGGTTCTATAAATCTATCGAAATATGTAACTATCGCAGCCCATCCCCCCAGTAAAGAGCAACACCCCCCTCAGTCCCCCCTTGCTAAGGGGGGAATTGAAGGGGGGTGGGGTTCGGCAATTGATGTTGATAGTCTTTCAAAAGACATAGAGACAGCGGTTCGTTTTCTCGATAACGCAATTGACGTTAATAAATATCCGATGCAGAACATAGCAGATATGCACAGGGGTAATAGGAAGATAGGGCTTGGAGTTATGGGATGGGCAGATATGCTGATCCTTCTCGGCATACCTTACAACAGCAAAAGGGCATTCCAACTCGCAGGTGAGATCATGAAATTTATCAGGGATTCGGCGCGTATGGCATCAGCCTCGTTAGCCGGGAAAAGAGGGGTATTCCCTAATTTTAAAGGCTCGATTTATGATTTACGTGGAATGCTGCGATTGAGAAATGCTACCCTTACTACCATAGCACCAACAGGTACGCTCTCTATAATCGCCGATTGTTCGAGCGGTATTGAGCCGCTCTTTGCACTTGCATATAGGAGGCTTATACTCGATACCGAGCTTTTTGAGATCAATAAGTATTTTTTCGAAATTGCAGAGGCCCGCAATTTTTATTCGGATGCTTTAAAAAAGGAAGTCATAGAAAAGGGATGTCTCAGGGGTATTAAGGGAGTTCCTGCCGATATTAAAAAAATATTCAAAACATCGCATGAAATCCCTCCCGAAGATCATATCGAGGTTCAGGCACGTTTTCAGGAGTTTACGGACAATGCAGTGTCGAAGACTATAAATATGCCCCACAGGGCAAAAAAGGATGACGTGGCAAAGGCATATCTTCTTGCGTACGAGAAGGGGTGCAAAGGCATAACCATATTCAGGTCGGGTACCGGAAAGGTTGGGACGCTCGTAAAATTCAGCGATGCGGATTAATACATGTTTTTTCTAAAAAAGGCATTATTATTTTACAGACTTGTGTATTGAATAAATAAATTTTCAATAAATCTCCCCTAACCCCTCTTTGCCAAAGAGGGGATCAGAAGGATTCCCGACAAGCGGGAATGACAAAGTACGATTTATTTTTTTGATACCCCGCCGTCTCTGCGGCGGGGAGCTTCATATTACACGTGACCGATGTTTTAACGACGGGTGTCTTTGAAAAAGGCTGGCAGACCCTTTGAAAAGTCTGTAAGGTGTCGCTACAAGACATTTTTCAGCGTCCCTGCCCGTCTTTTCAAATTTTTTTTTTACAACTGTACACTTGACTATGTTATTTATTATACAAAAAATATTAATAGATTTCCTTATACCGCCCGGGATAATAATTGTCTTATTACTGTCAACATGTATATATTTTATGACAAAAAAATACTGGAAGGCTGCATTTATAAACTTTCTTATTTGTGCATTGCTCTGGTTGCTTTCCATGCCTCTTGTGTCGGTTTTTTTGCTCAGGGGCCTCGAACAAAAATATCAAATACCGCAGAATCTGGACGGAGACGTAATCGTGCTTCTCGGAGGAGGTTCTTACCTTAAGTCTCAGGACATATCCGGGATAGGCACTCCAGCCGGTAACACGCTTGAAAGGATCGTTACTGCCGTGCGACTTCAAAAAAAACTCGATCTGCCGATTATAGTTTCGAGCGGCAAGGTATTCGAACACGTCCCTTCGGAGGCGCCGATCATAAAACGTTTTCTTGTGGAACTCGGGGTACCTTCGGATAAGATCATTATCGAGGATAAAAGTAAGGATACATTGGAAAATGCACGGTATACAAAAGTAATTTGTGAAAAAATGGGATTTAAAAAACCTATATTGGTTACATCTGCATATCACATGAGACGTTCGGTATTACTCTTTAAGAAAGCAGGTATGGATGTTATTCCGTTCCCGTCTAATTTCAGGACGAGTAAGGTCAGAGAGATACATTGGGATGCTTATATGCCATCCGGCATCGAGAATACCCATATTGCCCTTATTGAGTATATTGGATTATTATTTTACAGCGTTGTTTTATAGGAGGATTTTATGGTTCTCGGGGTTAATGTTGATCATGTTGCAACTGTAAGGGAGGCGAGAAAAGGTATAGAGCCCGATCCCGTGATGGCAGCAACACTTGCAGTTCTCGGAGGTGCTGATGGAATTACTGTTCATCTTAGAGAAGACAGGAGGCATATTCATGATAGGGATCTAAAATTATTAAGGGAGTTTGTACCTGTTGAGCTGAATCTGGAGATGGCAGCTACAAAGGAGATGGTAGGTATTGCCTTGAAAACAAGACCGGATATGGTGACTTTGGTGCCTGAAAAGAGGGAAGAGCTTACGACAGAAGGTGGGCTTGATGTAAAAAGGCAGAAATTAAATTTAAGGAAAGCCGTTAAGGCAATTCATAATGCAGGAATACCGGTGAGTCTTTTTATAAATCCGGCGATAGACGATATTGACCTCTCTAAGGAGATAGATGCGGATATGGTAGAGATTCATACCGGTCTTTATGCCAATGCAAAAGGTGAAAGACAAAAAAGAGAGTTCATAAGGGTAGAGAAATCGGTACGGGAGGCATTGAATCTCGGACTTTCGGCAAATGCAGGGCATGGTCTGAATTATATTAATGTAAAAAAGATAGCGGAGATTGACGGGATCAGGGGGTTGTACATCGGACACAGTATTATATCGAGGGCAGTCCTTGTGGGGATGGAAAGGGCAGTGAGGGAGATGAAGGAGATGATTAAGGAAAGCTAGCAATAACCAATTACTAAGCACCAATAACCAAATAAATTCCAATAACCAAGAACCAATAATTAAAAAGTTTGGAAGTTGTAATTTGGTCATTGGTGATTATTTGTAAATTGGGATTTGGTTATTAGAATTTGATTTATTATATTATGATTTACGGAATCGGCATAGACCTCGTTAAGATAGAACGGATGAAAGATGTCGTTAATAGGTGGGGCAATAAATTCCTCGAAAGGGTTTTTACGGAGACCGAGATTTCATACTGTTATAGCAAAAAAGAACCTTATCTTTCTCTCGCAGTTCGCTTTGCTGCGAAGGAGGCACTGATAAAGGCTATGGGTTCCGAGATTCCCGTATCTCTGACGGATATCGAGGTCATAAATGCCGTAAGCGGAAAACCGGATATAAAGGTCAGCGGCAGACTCGAAGGCTTTTTTATAGAGAAGGAAATAAGACAGGTCTCCCTCAGTGTGAGCCACGAGAAAGATTACGGCATTGCCTGTGTAGTACTGGAAAGATAGTCAAATTTTAGGCACGGTTATCCCGAGTTTTACGGCAATACATATTGCTTCCGCCCTGTTGGATACGCCGAATTTCCTGTAAATATTGTCGAGGTGTGCATTGACAGTGCCCGGCCCGATATTGAGATTTATGGCTATATCTTTGTTAGGGAGTCCTTTGACTAAGTATTTCAGAACTTTTTTCTCCATCATGGTCAGTACAGGGTATTTATTCTTGTATTCATCGCTTAGTATGATAAGCACCTCTGTTTCACCCGTATCCGTAGGTATAGGCACCATAAATGTCTTGATGCCGTAACACGAGGCCTCCGAGAGGTGTTTTACTCCAATCATGAGCCAATCCCGCATCTCGCTGACGTCTATTTTTTTCTCCGAGAGTTTTTTTTTCGCACTTTCACTTAGCCATACCTCTCCTGTCTGTGAAATGACCATTATGGGCTCTTTTTCCGCAAGAGATTCGATGGTTTTAAGTCCTTTCTTGAGTTTTGTAATATTGTTGATAATAGCCATGAGTTTAAATTTTTAGTAAAATGCCGATATTTTTCACTTCAAGGGAAAAAAGCTACCTAAAGGTTAAGCTTTTATGCGGTTTTTGTCTTCTCCCAAATGGGATATTGACAATAATCTAAATATACAATTAGTATATGACGTTTTTTATATTTTGGACATTTATTTATATCCATAAGGGGGATTTGAATGAAGAAGAATTGCTGGGAGATCAAAAATTGCGGAAGGTACAATGGTGGAGAGCATGTCGGTGATCTCGGTAAATGCCCTGCAGCCTCGGAGAAACGTCTCGACGGCATTCATGATGGAACTAATGCAGGAAGGGCATGCTGGGTCATAGCAGGTACATTATGTAGAGGAGAAGTACAGGGAAGTTTTGCACAGAAGTATAAGAACTGTGAGAAATGTGATTTTTATCAAGGCGTAAGAAAAGAAGAAGGCGGGAAATTTATTTTATCGTCCGTACTCTTAAGTAAACTCAGACATGCCGATTATTAACCTAATACTACATTTTGGGGGTTAACCGGATTTTTATTATGAAGAAGGTTCTTATTGCCGACGATGATGATACTATAAGAGAGGCGATCTCATATACGCTTTCAGTAGCCGGACACAAAATATATAAAGCCGGAAACGGAGCCGAGGCAATAGAGATATTTAAATTGAATCCGGAAATCGAGATCGTTATACTCGACCTTAGAATGCCCGTGATGGATGGTCATGAGGCATGCGATCTGCTTAAGAGATTGAAGCCTGAAATCGAGATAATCATATCGAGTGCCTTTATAGATGAAGCGGTGACAAAGGAACTTTGTAACTGCGGTATCAAACATATCCTTTGCAAGCCGTATGATTTGACGGTTCTTCATGAGATAATAGATAATTCCCCCGGAACCGTCTTTAACTGAACCGACCGCATCCGTGTTAAAATATTCTCCTGATGGACATACATCACCTTAAGGTCTTTCTATCCGTATTTAAGAATAAGAGTTTCTCAAGGGCATCGGCCGAGATCAATCTTACACAGCCTACGGTAAGCAGCCATATAAAGGCCATGGAAGATGAATTGGACTGTAGACTTTTTGACAGAATAGGCAGGACAATAATATCGACAAAGGAAGCGGAACTTCTTTATTCTTGTGCCTCAGACATAGCAGAGCGTTTGGAAGATATTAAAACCACCATTGGATTACTAAAAGAAGAGATAAAGGGAGAATTGATTATCGGTGCAAGCACTATCCCGGGAACATATGTCATTCCGTCTATCATCCCAGAATTCAAAAAGAAATATCCTGCCGTATCTTTTCGGGTAGTGATCGGAGACTCGGGAAAGATAACGGATATGGTCTCAGGCAATGAATTGCTCATCGGAGTTGTTGGAGCTAAAATGGATCATGGAAAAATAGAATATCTTAATTTTCTCGAGGACGAACTTATCCTCATTTCGCATCCTAAGTTTTTTCGTAAAAAAATAATCTCCGAGAATGAACTTGCCGATATACCTTTTTTAATTAGAGAGGAAGGCTCGGGGACAAGAAAGGTGATGGAAAAATATCTAGCAGAGAGAAATATCGGCCTGAAAGACCTCTGTATCCCTGCTATTTTAGGCTCAACAGACGCTGTAAAAGAGGCTGTCAAATCAGGACTTGGGGTATCTATTCTTTCGAGGATTGCCGTAAAAAGCGAGACCAGGTCGGGCTTGCTCAAAGAGACAAGGATAAAAGGGCTTAACATGAAGAGAAACTTTTATATCATTACCCACAAAAAACGTACGCTTCCCAAAATCTACCGCCTCTTTTTCGATTACCTTAAGACTAAATCCCAATCAATATTTTCTCTATAAGTTCCATTCAATTCATCAATATTAACTATTGGACTTGCTCTCCAAAGATTATCTACAGTATACAGTGTCGGTAAACAGACACAAATACTGACACTGTCTCCTTCGGCGACCCGCCGAGGCGGGAAAACTGACACCGACACTAAGAAAAACGGAGGTATAGACAACATTAAGTTATTGATTAAGAACCTCCATGCCAACGGAGTTATTCACTTCGAGGATGATATTGTTTTTGCCGGTGGTTGCGCTTATAGCCTGAGTCTCAAAGAGATGCTGGAATACAGTATCGGCAGAACACTTAAGGTTGCTTCCACCCCTGACATGCTCGGTGCAATCGGTGCGGCACTGTGCGCGGAAAGTGGGAGGTAGGGGGCTGGTGCCCCATCTGGTCTGCAAAACCAGAGTCGCGATCCTTAGACGGAGTTGCGGTGGGTTCGATTCCCACTACCTCTCTCCAAAGATAGTTTGATAACTGTAACCATTCTGTGAAAGGTGGAAAATATTTTTCTTAAAATCCCCCTTCATCCCCCTTTTCCAAAGGGGGACAAGCTTTTACCCCTCTTTGGCAAAGAGGGGTTAGGGGAGATTTTGTGGGATTTGCCACTCTCCACTGAATGGTTACTGATAATTATAATTTGATGTTGACATTCGGGAGAATATGCTTAATAATATTGCCGAGATGAAAGTAAAAATTGTACAAGAATGTGGGCATTTGCCCGCATTGAGGATAGTCCTTAGAGGACTTTTCTCCCCTTTCAACTTGACTCTACTTCGGGAATTTCATTCAGATTTTTCTGAAGTAGAGTCACTTTTTAAAATTTTTTAAATAGAGATTTTTTAACTGCAGTAGAAAGGAAAGGAGGTAAAAAAATTCGAATAACCGATATCAGGTTTCAGAAGGATTGTTGGTTTAAAAACACAAAATCAAAAAATTGGAGGTAGAATTTATTATGTTTGATGAAATGGAGAAAAAGGTATCGAGAAGAGAAGTCATCACAGGTGCAGGCAAATTGGCAGTCGGAGCAGCCGGGATAGCTCTTGTATCAGGTGTTGGGACGAAGTTGTTATCAAAGGCAGAAGCCAAAGAAACACCACTTCCATGGCCATATGAAAAGTTAGACCCTAATGAGGTCGCGGAGTTAGCTTATACTGAGTGGTATAAGTTATACTGCGGGGCTGCTGTTATCTCCTCAATATTTACTCCGCTTAAGAAAAAAATTGGGGAACCATATGCCTCTTTTCCTGTTGACTCGTTTATATGGATGCACGGTGGAGTGGTCGGATGGGGGACGATGTGCGGAACAGAAACTGGAGCCGCTCTCGTTGCAAACCTCATAGCTGGACAGGGCGTCTTCAAAGATGGCGAAAGAATCTCGAATGAAGTGATACAATGGTACTGTGATACGGATCTGCCAATTTATGTACCAAAGAAACCAAAGATAACTGCTGAAATACCAAAGAGTAAGAGCGGCTCTCCCCTCTGCCATGTATCTGTTGGCAAATGGATGAAGATAGCAGATAAAGGTTTCTGGACCCCTGAGAGAAAAGACAGGTGCGCCAGACTTACAGCAAACATAGCAGCCCATACAGTGAAACTGTTAAATGATTGGAAAGATGGCAAATTCAAGTCAGACCTCAAACTGCCTGCTATGAGTTACGCCATAACTGCCCAGCATGACTGTACGGATTGCCATGGAACAAAAGTGCCGGAAGTAAATACAAAAGGCAACCCGGCAAAATAAGTAAAGACCTTGAATGCACTGAGAAGGGAGGGCGGCATTGCCCTCCCTTTTTTATCCAAGTTATCTATATATTTCATTCATTCTATTGATAATAACTATTGGAAATCATCTGCCTTAAATAAGTATAGTTTTAATACAATTAATAATACGGTCATAAGTATGAAGACATTGATTATAAAATCCCTCCTAACCTCCCTTTGCCAAAGGGAGGAACATACCCCTCTTTTGCAAAGAGGGGTGAGGGGAGATTTTTCAATAATGATGCCTTACTTATGCACTCCTTAGTAAGATTGATGGGAGGAATCATGTTCATTGATGCGAGAGGGTTAGGGTGTCCAAAGCCTGTTTTGCTGGCTGAAGATGAACTTTCTAAAATAACCGAAGGTATTGTAGAAATCCTCGTTGACAACGAGGCATCTGTTCAGAACCTTTCAAAATTTGCTTCTAAAAATGGAATCTATTCTGAAATCGAAAAGGTAGATAATTATTGGAAGGTAAAGCTTGTTAAGGGATATCCATGCGAGATAGATGTAGGGGCAACCCTTGTGGTTGCCCATGACAATCAGAGGGCAGGGACAAGCCCTGCCCCTACAGGAGCGGACATCGTGCATGATAAAAAAGATATTTTTCTCATCATCGGCACGGACACAATGGGGAAAGAAGAAAAACTCGGTAAAATCTTAATGAAGGGTTTTTTTGAAACGATGAAAGTAACCAAAGAAATACCCCATACGCTCTTTTTTCTAAATGCAGGGGTAAAATTAACAACTGTTGAAAGCGAGATATTTCCGCTCCTTAAAGACATAGAGGAAATGGGTGTTGAGATATATTCATGCGGCACATGTCTTAAGCATTATGATCTCGAACATGAGCTTAAAGTAGGGCATAGAGGGACAACAAATCACATAGTGGAGGGGATAAAAGATTTTAAAAAAATAGTGTGGGTATAAACCCTCTTTGGGCAATTTCTCTAACTGTTAGCTAAAATTTAAAAGTGAACTCTTTAAAGATTAAAAGTGAACAGTTACTTTCTTTAAGAAAATGGATATTATCGTTCTTGAGATACTTACGTCATGCCCGAAGTTCTTAATCGGGCATCCAGTATATTTACTTAATGGCTGGATTCCCGCTTACTGACTGCGGGAATGACGAATAATGTGACATGCACTATATTCATGTGTTCACTTTTAATCTTTAAATTTGTAAAAAACGGTTCACTTTTAATTTTTAATTGACAGGCAATTTCTCTAACTTGAAAAAAAATACTTATAGTTGTACCCTTAAAAAGGGTAAGGAGGACAATCATGATATTACAAGAGTTATTTTCCCTGGTAATCGGACTATTCGTAAGCGTTTTGGTAGTGGACACGGCTATCGCCCAGGATATCGCTGAACTCAATCGCACGTATGACGCATTTAACGCTGCCGCAAAAGCTGGTGATGTCGACAAAATACTTTCCATGTACACCGCTAAACAAAGAAAGGAGATCCTGCGGGGGATATCAAAAAAAGAGGGCCGCGGTTTTTTCATAATGATGAAACGTGCCGAGGTGCCAGAGTCGTATGAAGTGCAGCATACTGCATGGGATAGGAACGGTAAAAGTGGGACGCTCTATCTGGTTGCGCAGCTTCCAGCCATGCCTGAAATAGAACGGCCGCGCATGCGTATGGAAATAATGGTGAGCTTCATAAAAGAAAAGGGCAAGTGGAAAATCGACTTGATAACACCCTTAGTCGATCTGGACAACATCAAACGGCCAAAAGATTTGACCTTCAACCCGGACGATGCCGACACTGAGAAGTTCAGCTACATCAACGGACGCATTGTCAAGACCGAGTTTAAGGAAGGCTATACACTTGTGATATTGCGGGTGATGGATGAAGAACATGCGGTGTTTCTGCCTGGCAAAGAGGTACTGCTGAAGGCAGGGGTTCTACCGGATGACCTCAATCCGTGGAACATGCACGAATTCGGGGGACATCCGCACAAAAGCGACAACCTCAAGTTTTTCGCGAAGGAGGGCAAGCGGATTGAAAATTAGCCCTATCTCCCAGTCCGGTACCAAGTATCAGGTGAGCGTACCATCATATCTTTTCATCCATCATTTCCCCCTTTTATATCTTTCAACTTCTTTATGACCTTCAACGGTAAGAGTAAGCTCATCGCCACGCACAGTAAGTTTTCCGTTTAAAATCTCAGGGGGAGATTCCTGGTGAGTAATTTCAAACCTTATATTTCCATTCTTCTGGAGCGTGTATTTCCCGCTTACAGCCATTCCCAGATTGTCAACAGCCTTGAATGTGCCATCTCTCCAGAATTCTAATGTCGCAGTTTTCCCTATTTCTCGCCACCTTCCCAGCACGTCCGGTGTATGGGCGCAAGATATAATCAAGAAAAGTGCGAGGCTGGTTAACACAGGATGGAGCTTGGGTTTAAACATGCCTTTGCATAGTACTTGTTTTGAACTGCATTCTTACTTGGCCTGACCTTAAATTTTTATTATAATAATGTAGTTTAGCAAAAATTTACAACACGCACGCATTGAACACCCCTTCCTTTTCTAACTTGAAAAAAAAGTACTTATAGTAGTATATTTAAAGAAAAAATGTCTTATGTCTATTGCTAAAAAATACCTTTCATTTATTATTGTTATCCCTCTTGTTGTGCTTACGGTCTTCCTTTTTTTATCCGGAAAAGATCAACGTTTTGTCGTCTTTTTCAGCGGTGCAGGTATGAAAGTTCCTGTATCCGAAATAGTAAAGAACTTCACTGTTCTGACCGGTGTAAAGGTAGATGTTCAATTTGAGGGATCCGCCATTTTAGTTCAGCATATTAAGACGTATGGTGATGCAGACCTTTTTATGTCAGGGGATAAAAAAAATATGGAAACCCTCATTAATGATGGATTTGTAAAGGAGAATACATTTATTGCATGGGGGGGGGCTTGATTCAAAGGATATAAACGATTCATGGTCGGCCTTGCCGTATTTACCTGCATATAGCGAAAATATCGAGGCGGTCTTCGATACCGACAATACGAATATTAAATTAAAGACGGCTGTAATCGCACCGAAGTCATATATAATGAGTAATTACCTTATCGCAAGGGTTTCTGCAGCGGAACCTCCGATATTTGTACCTGAGCCGGAACCGGTCAAGCCCATCCCTCCGTCAAAAGAGAAGGGGATAATCGAATTCGGGAATATCGAATTTCCAAATCTTGTGGATGTTTATAATACCATTGGTAATGAGGCAACGAGGGTATTCGATAAGGAAACCGCCGAGTATGTTACATCCCGCTATGTTTATGCGCAGGCATTTACTATCGGGGACACAATGACCCTCCGGAATATTTCTCTCGCCATGCGAAAATTCGGAGGCGACGGAACTATTTATATTGATGTCGTAAGGGATGAAAATGGAAAGCCCGGTTTTTCCGGCGAAAGATCCTT
>JACQXD010000048.1 GCA_016208875.1 Nitrospirota bacterium | reverse complement strand
TCTGTGGAGTTCTTTCTGAGTCTTCTTGCTATGCCGCTCATACTTTCACCCCCACCCTTGCCCTCCCCCCTCAAGGGGGAGGGTTTCCCTTATATCTCCATATGTTACAGATGTCTTTTTCATAGAACTTTTGACATTACCCCCCCTTTGCTAAAGGGGGAATATTGGATAATAATATTTTTTACCCATAAACTTGTCGCACCCATTTTTTAGGGCTGTCGCTATGATATTATAAATTCATGGATGTATTGATTATAAAAGGCGGGAAAAGACTTAAGGGGACTGTTGAGATAAGCGGTGCGAAGAACGCTGCCCTGCCTCTTATAGCGGCATCTATCCTTACCTCGGGTGAAAATACGATTAATATGGTTCCTGATCTGAGGGATGTAAAGACAATGGGAAAACTTCTGACAAACATGGGCGCGGAGTTTCATTATCAGGCACAAAGGGCAATAATAGATTCGAAAAGGATAAATAATTTTGAGGCACCTTACGAACTCGTTAAGGAGATGCGGGCGTCTGTGCTTGTACTCGGCCCGATGATTGCCAGATTCGGACGTGCAAAGGTCTCTCTGCCGGGAGGATGTGCAATAGGTGCAAGACCGATAAATCTACATCTCATGGGACTCGAAAAAATGGGTGCGAAGATCGAACTCGAATCCGGTTACATAATCGCATCGGCAAAGAGATTAAATGGTGCGTCATTACATTTCGATACCCCAACGGTAACCGGAACCGAAAACCTCATGATGGCTGCTGTATTGGCAAGGGGAACTACAGTAATAGAGAATGCAGCGAGGGAACCTGAGGTCATAGACCTTGCAAATGCCTTAATATATATGGGAGCAAGGATTAAAGGCGCCGGAGGGAGCGAAATAGAAGTAGAAGGTGTAGATGAACTTAAGCCTATCAGACATACGGTGATCCCTGATAGGGTTGAGACCGGGACGTTTATGGCAATAGCAGGAATAACCGGTGGGGATATTATCATCAAAGGATGCATATTGGGAAATCTTAATGCGCTGGTGATAAAATTAAAGGAGACCGGCCTCGGATTAGAAGAAGTGGAAGACGGGGTGCGTGCGATCGGGCAGGCAAGACCAAAGGCTGTGGACATAGAGACTGCGCCCTATCCGGGTTTTCCAACAGATATGCAGGCGCAATTCATGGCACTGATGAGCGTTGCAGAGGGTACAAGTGTAATAACCGAGACCATATTCGAAAATAGATTTATGCATGTTGCCGAACTTATGAGAATGGGTGCGGATATAAGTTTTAAAGGCAGCACGGCAGCGGTAAGAGGGGTAAAAAAATTAAAGGGAGCTAACGTGATGGCCACCGATCTTAGGGCAAGCGCCTCCCTTGTCGTTGCGGCACTAAGAGCGGAAGGGGAAACAACTATCCATCGCATATACCACTTAGACCGGGGGTATGAAAAAATGGAAGAAAAACTTAACAGTCTCGGTGCCGATGTAAGAAGAGAAAAGAGGTAAGCGGACTTACCTCTCGACTGTTAGTTTTACTCTCTTGAGAGCTTTTTTACGCGCAGCCAATGCCTTTTTCTTCTTCTTTACACTCGGCTTTTCGTAATGCTCCCTCTTTTTTATCTCTGAGAGTATCCCTTCCCTTTCACACTGCTTCTTGAACTTCCTGAGGGCATTCTCAAAGGAATCACTCTCACGAACCTTCACAGAGGGCATTCATATATCCCTCCTCCCTCTTTAAAAATTTGGAAATTAAGTCAATTCTTAATAGAAAATACTGTACCAGTAAAACAAGCCATATGTCAATGCCGGAACCCCAAAAAAATCTTGACCCTAAAACTGAGATAGAGACACAGACCATAGTAAGAGATAGGAAAGGCATTAACAAATTCCTTGACAGTATTTTTTTTTAGGGTAAACTTTAAACTAAGGAGGAAAATATGGACATAAAAAGAGGCACAAAGAAAGTTAAGGAGACTGCCCAAAAGGTAGTGGAAAAAATCAGGAAGGCAGAGGAAGGCAAGATTACCGTTAAATCCTATGAACGAGAGGTAAATTTCGTATTTCATAAGCCGGATGCAAAGAGGGTTTATCTGGCCGGGGACTTTAATAACTGGGATACCGGATCACTGCCGATGAGAATGAGCAAGGACGGTACATGGAGTAAGACTCTGAAATTGGCTCCCGGGCAATATCAGTATGGTTTCATGGCTGACGGCAATTGGATAAAGGATATGCCCTGTTCGGAGATAGTCGCCAACCCCTTTGGAACTTATAATTGTGTCATGAGAGTTGAGTAATTACTAAAGAATACAGGCAATCCGTTCCTGGAAGAACCCAAAAGTTGCAAAATATGAGATTATTTCTATAAAATTCTCTCATGGGAATTCTGGATGAGATAATACTTAAAAAGAGGCAACGTTTGGATTATGCTAAGAGTCGTTTGCCTCTCAGGGACCTTAAATCGAGGATTTCCGATACCGAAAAGCCAATGGATTTTAAGAGTGCGGTGAAGCGTACTCGGAATAAAAGAATCGGACTGATTGCCGAGATTAAAAAGGCATCCCCGGCAAAGGGCATTATAAGAGAAAACTTCGATCCCGTAGAAATAGCATCCGTATATGAAAGGCAACGGGTAAATGCTATTTCCATACTCACGGAAGAAGACTTCTTTCAGGGCAGACTTGAATTTCTTCAAATGGTAAAAAGGGTAACGATCCGACCTTTACTGAGAAAAGATTTTATTTTTGATGAGTACCAGATTTATGAGTCAATGGCAGCCGGAGCCGATGCCCTTCTTGTAATCGCTGCGATACTCGAAAAAAATCAGGCAGCCGAATACCTTCAAATAGCAAAAGAACTTGGATTATCTATTCTCTTCGAAGTGCATGATTTAAAGGAACTTGAAACGGCGATATTAATAAATGCAGACATAATCGGGATTAATAACAGAAACCTGAAAACCATGAAGATTGACATCGATACCACTTTTGAAATTAAAAAAAAGATTCCTTCCGGAAAGATCGTTGTCAGCGAAAGTGGAATTAAAACAAGGGATGACATATTGAAACTTGAAAACGCTGGAATCGATGCAGTCCTTATCGGCACTTCCTTTATGGAGGCAAAGGATATCGGGAAGAAGATAGATGAACTTTTTATCGCCTAAACCTATTTCTAATGCAAGGGCAAAGAGGGCTGTTTGACAGGCTTATTGATATTTTATAATATAGTTCAACAGTTGAACTTTCTAACAAGGAGTAGCGTATGCCATTGGTAAAGGTTAAGAACAAATATCAGATTGTAATACCGGAGGATGTGAGGAAAAGGCTGAAGGTTGCAATAGGCGACACGTTGGAGATCGAGGAAAAAAATGGCGTTCTCGTCATAAGGCCTGTTATAGTGGTTGATAAGTCTCAGGCATATTTCTGGACAGATGAATGGCAAAAGGGTGAAAAAGAGGCTGAGGAGGCAAAGAAAAAGGGGAAGTCCAGAGATTTCAAAAAGGCTGATGAGGCTGTAAAGTGGCTAAGAAGCTGAGAATCCTCACTACATTTAAGAAAGACTATAAAAAACTTCCGGCAGAAATAAAGGACAAGGTAGATAAACAATTGGAATCCTTGTTAGAAAATCCGGGGCATCCGTCATTAGCCTTGCACACTATCCGGGGGACAAAAGGGATATGGGAAGGTTATGTTGATTATCATTACAGTTTTTGAATAAATAAATTTTCAATAAATCTCCCCTAACCCCTCTTTGCCAAAGAGGGGATCAGAAGGATTCCCGACAAGCGGGAATGACAAAGTACGATTTATTTTTTTGATACCCCGCCGTCTCTGCGGCGGGGAGGTTTATTAATAATTAACAGGAGATAAATAATGGTTGGTGTTATCGGCGGGAGCGGGGTTTATGATATTGAAGGGGTTGTAATAAAAGAGGTTAAAAAAATATCAACGCCTTACGGAGAGCCTTCCGACTCTTATAGGATCGGCGAGATTGACGGGAGAGAAATTGCGTTCCTTCCGAGACACGGTTCGCCCCACCATATTGCACCTCACAGGGTCAACTACAGGGCAAATATTATGGGATTCAAAGAGATGGGTGTTGAAAGGATCATCTCCGTAAATGCCGTTGGTGGAATAAGCCCTGAAATGGTCCCGGGAACAGTAGTTGTTCCCGACCAGATCATAGACATGACAGGCGGTAGAGAATCCACATTTTATGAAGTTGAAGATGTTGTGCACATAGATTTTACAGAACCGTATTGTCCTGAACTCAGAGAGGCAATTATATCGGCAGGAGAAAAGGCCGGAATTACCCTAAGACAGAAGGCAACGTATATGTGTGTGAACGGACCGAGACTCGAGACCGCAGCAGAGATTAAGGCATTTTCATTGCTCGGCACCGATATTGTGGGAATGACGGGTATGCCGGAGGCGTCGCTTGCACGGGAACTTTCAATATGTTTTGCAGGGATCGCCGTTGTCACAAATTATGCCGCAGGTATCTCAAAAGAGAAATTGACTGCAAGGGATGTTATAGAGAAAATGGCAGAGTCAACGAGAAAACTGAATCGCCTTCTAAAAGAGATCGTCAGAGGCATCCCCCATAATAGGAACTGCATCTGCAAGGACGCCCTTAAGAATGCAAGGATGTGATATTATAAAAGATAGCAATCAGCGGTCAGCCGTCAGCCAAAAGCTGTCAGTTTATAATAGTTTCTTAGCTGAGAGCTAACAGCTATATGCTAAATGCTTTAGGCTATTAATTATGGAGACCATCCTTATAGTTGAAGACAGAGAATCGATGTCGGAGATGTTGAAAGAGACGTTAAAGTCCGTAGGCTACAGAACTATTATTGCAAAAGACGGGATTGAAGGTATTAAGAGATTAAAAGAGGAAAGGGTTGACCTTGTCCTTACCGACCTGAAGCTCCCTAAAAAGGACGGCATGGAGGTATTAAAGGCTGCTAAAGATGAAAATCCCTTAATCCCCGTTATCGTGATGACTGCATTCGGTTCGGTCGAGACGGCTGTTCTCGCTATGAAAGAAGGGGCATTTGACTTTATCACAAAACCTTTTGACACAGACCACCTATTGATGCTCATGCGTAGGGCTATGGAGACACAGAGGTTAACTACTGAGAATATACTCCTCAAGGAGGAAGTTTCATCGCGTCAGGGACTGCCGAAGATAATAGGCAGGAGTGGAAAAATCGTGGAGGTTGCACAACAGGTACAGAAGGTAGCTCCGAGCAAGACGACGGTTCTTATCCTCGGTGAGAGCGGGACCGGCAAGGAATTATTCGCAAGGGCAATTCACGACCTGAGTCCCAGAAGGCATTATCCATTCGTCGCGATAAATTGTGCTGCGATACCGAGAGAGCTTCTGGAGTCCGAACTCTTCGGTCATGAAAAGGGCTCGTTTACCGGCGCAGATTTTAAGAAGATCGGAAAGTTCGAATTAGCCGATAAAGGGACAATATTTCTCGATGAGATCGGAGAAATGGATATTGCCCTCCAGTCTAAGATACTGAGGGTCTTACAGGAGGAAGAGATCGAACGAGTCGGTGGGCTAAAGACTATAAAGATAGACGTCAGGATTATTGCAGCGAGCAATAAAGACATCGAAAAGGCCGTCTCGGAGAAGACCTTCCGGGAAGACCTCTTTTACAGACTGAGCGTGTTTCCCGTGATAATCCCCCCCCTCAGGGAGAGACCGGAGGATATCCCCTTACTTGCAGAATTCTTCCTTCATGAGTATTGTATGGAATTGAAGACACCATTGAAGAATATCTCGAATGACGCGCTCGAGATCCTTATTAAGTATCAGTGGAAAGGCAATGTCAGGGAGCTTGAGAATACTATAGAACGGGCAATAATATTGTGTGATGGGAAGACTATAACTTCCGAACATATGTCCTTAAGTTCTTTACCGCTCGAGGCAGACATGAAAGGGCTGCCGATGAACGGGACACTTGGGGATACTGCAAAAGAGGCCCTGAGGATTGCCGAATCGCAGAGGATAATAAAGGCATTAAAGGAGACAAAAGGAAATAAGAGCAGGGCGTCGGAGATCCTTCAGGTAAGCTATAAAACACTTCTAACAAAGATAAAGGAGTATAGGATAGAATGAAACGATTCACGATACACGATTCACGATTCACGATTCACGATTCACGATTCACGATTCACGATTCACGATATTTTGTTTATTTTCTTTTCATAGTTTTATTTTTGATCTCTGCATGTGCGACGGCGCCTCAAAAAACAGAGGAAGGAAAGGCTATTATCGAGGAGAAAACGGTTACGAAGCCTCCTATCGAAGAACAAAAGGAAAAGACCGTTACCAAGGAAGATATAATTCCCGAAAAGAAAACACTTTCCATCGAAGAACAGGAAAAAAAGGCTACCGAGATATTTACCGAGATACTGAGCCTTACGGATGGGGCAGCAGACAGGGCAGCAATAATTCCGCAAATGGAGGCCCTGTATATTCGGATGATAGAAGATTATCCCGATGTGCCGCTCGTTGAGGAGAGCTACCGGAATGTTATATACATGGACCTTATGGAGTTTAGCCCTCCAAAGGTCGATAGGGCAGAAAAATTATATCAGGATTTTCTCAAGAACTATCCTGACTCATCGGTAAGGATTCCTATAGAGCAGACCTTCGGACAGTTTTATTATACAAATAAGATGTGGGATAGGCTTTTAAAGTTTTTCACACCCCGAATCAAAAGATTTATCGAGACAGGAAAACTCGAAACCCCTTATCATATGTTCATGTATTCCGAGGCAAAGTTCTATCTCGGTGACCTTACGGAGGCAGTAAAAGGATATAAGATAGTGATAGCTTTTTTCCCTAATACAAATGAAGGGAAAAACTCAGAAAACAGGTTAAAAGAGATACAGAATCTAAAAAAACAGGCTGGAGGTTAGATAGATGTCGGGACATTCCAAGTGGTCTCAGATAAAACATAAAAAGGCTAATACGGATGCAAAAAGGGGCAGGGCATTTACTAAGATCGTCAAAGAGATATCGGTTGCGGCAAGGTTCGGGGGCGGGGACCAGGACGGCAACCCCAGGCTTCGCACCGCAATAGAGAAGGCAAAGGAAGTAAATATGCCTCACGATAATATTAAAAGGGCGATTATGAAGGGAACCGGCGAGATTCCCGGAGTTACATACGAGGAAATTGTATACGAGGGATATGGACCCGGAGGTGTTGCCTTACTTATTGAAGTTATGACCGACAATAAAAATAGGACGGTTCCAGAGATAAGGCATATAATGTCTAAGAGCGGAGGGAGCCTTGGCGAGACGGGATGTGTTTCATGGATCTTCGATAAAAAAGGGTATATCCTGGTCAATAAGTCAAAGGCATCCGAAGATTCGGTAATGTCCGCTGCCCTGGAGGCAGGCGCCGAAGACCTGAAAAATGACCCGCAGGAAGACAATTATGAAATAATCACGGCGCCGGAAGATTTAAATAACGTAAAAACCGCCGTCGAGAAGGCAAATATACCCGTTGAATCGGCTGAGGTAACTATGCTTCCCAAAACCTATGCGGCATTGGATGGAAAAACAGCCGAGCAGATGCTGAGGCTTATGGATGCACTTGAGGACCATGATGATATTCAAAATGTCTATGCAAATTTCGATATCCCCGACGAGGTAGCGGAAAAGGGCGAAAGGGGATAGGATGAAAACTTCAATCCGTGATATTCTCAAAAGAAAATTTCTTGCCGGGCTGATCGTATCGATCCCTGCAATTATTACCGTACTGATCCTTATCTGGTTCTTTGAGTTCGTGGATGGAATTCTCGGGCCTCTTTATGACAAAGCTCTCGATCATCATGTGCCGGGTCTTGGATTCGTCTCGGCAATAATCCTGATATTTGTTATCGGTGTGATATCAACAAATATTTTCGGGAAGAGGGTGATAGAATTTTTCGAAAAGGCCATTGTCAGGATCCCTGTGTTTAAGGGTCTCTATACATCGGTAAAACATCTCGTCGATGCATTTTCTCCGGAAAGTAAAGGATCGTTCAAGAAATTTGTGATAGTCGAATATCCGAGAGCCGGTTCGTATGCATTCGGATTTTTGACCAAGGAATGCACCATAAAAGAAGACAGCAGAGGTAATGAATTGTGCCTGAGGGCAATCTATATACCGACAAACAACCTGTATCTCGGAGAGATAGTCCTTTTAAAAGAGGAAGATGTTTTCTATACCGACATCTCGATAGAGGATGGTATAAAGATAATCCTTTCCGGCGGTATTGCGGCTCCCTCTAAAATACTGGAGTCACAGAGATGAGGAATGCAATCGGCAGTAAACCATCGGTAATTATACTTGCAGCAGGGCGTGGGGTAAGGATGAATTCAATTATGCCGAAGGTGCTGCATAAAATATTGGATAAACCTATGCTTCAGTATGTTGTTGACTCTGCTGCAAGGCTCAATCCTTTCAGGATCGTTATTGTGGTGGGCAGGCATTATGAGGAGATAAAAAGGTCAATTGATCCCGCCTCTACCAAAGGGAGGATTAGATTTGCCGTGCAAAGAGAGCCTAAGGGGACAGGGGATGCCCTTTCTAAGGCAGGGACATTTCTGAAAGACTTTAAAGGGACAATACTTGTATTAAACGGCGATGTGCCTCTCATCACTGCTCAAACATTGGGTAAATTTCTAAGATTGCACAGAAAGGGGAAAAACGATATTTCTTTTATCTCGTTCATCGCACACGATCCATCCGTATACGGCAGGGTTCTCAGAAACGATTCCGGCAATATCCTGTCGATCATAGAAGAAAAGGATACGATAGAGGCTCAGAAGAAGATAACCGAGGTCAACAGCGGCATATATGCTATAGAATCCGATGCACTTGGTCTGCTGAAAGAGATTTTACCGAATACGTTAAAAGGTGAGTATTATCTCACCGATATCGTCGGGATTGCAAGGAAGAAGGGTTGTAACGTGGGTGCTTACCTCATAGGTTCCGAGAGCGAGATGATGGGAGTAAATACACCGTCGGAACTTTTAAAGGCACAGCAGACATTCAGGAGAATCCTGATCGATAAATGGATTAACAGAGGTGTTATGTTTCTCGACCCGGGTTCTGTCTTCATCTCTGGTAATGTTAAAATACGAAGCGGGGCTATGATCTATCACGGGGTATATATCGAAGGAAAGACTATACTCGGCAGGGACTGCATCATACATCCGAATGTACACATCATTGATAGTATAATAAAAGATGGCGTTGTTATCAAAGATTCTACGGTGATCGAGGGTTCTACCGTAAGGTCAAAGGCAGTTATAGGGCCCTTTGCACATATAAGACCGGGATCCGATATTGGTTCTGAAGCAAAAATAGGTAATTTTGTAGAGGTTAAAAAATCCATGATAGGGAAGGGGACAAAGGCATCACATCTCAGCTACCTCGGCGATGCATCCGTGGGCAAAGACGTCAATATCGGGGCCGGCACAATAACCTGTAATTATGACGGCAGAGAGAAACACAAAACAACGATAGAGGATAATGTGTTTATAGGAAGCGATACACAATTTATTGCACCCGTAAAAATCGGCAGAGGTGCATATGTAGGCGCAGGTTCTACAATTACCAAATATGTCCCTCCCATGTCTCTGGCAATAAGCAGGACGGAACAGAGGAATATAAAGGGATGGGCGGCAAAAAAACAGTCGTCAGTCGTCAGTTGTCAGTCGTCAGTCAGAAATAAAAAGTCAAAAGCCGGAAAAAGAAAGGGAGGATAGATGGATTTTTCTATTCACGATTCACGATTCACTATTCACTATTCACTGTTCACTGACACTGTTCACTGATATGTGCGGGATAATAGGTTATACAGGTAAAAAGAATGCGGTCCCAATCATCCTCGATGGGCTTAAACGGCTTGAATACAGGGGATATGATTCGGCAGGGATCGCATTCTTTAATAAAGACGGGATAGAGGTCAGGAAATGCACCGGAAAGATTAAAGACCTTTATTCCGTTATGGAGACCGATAAACCGTTCAGTAATACTGCGATAGGGCATACAAGATGGGCAACCCATGGAAGGCCTTCGGAAGAGAACGCACATCCGCACAGGTCTGACGGGATAGTGCTCGTACACAACGGGATAATAGAGAATTATCTTCCGCTTAAGAAGAAACTGATAGATGAGGGATATAAATTCGCCTCGGAGACCGATACGGAGGTTATATGTCACCTGATAGAGAAATATTCTAAAGAATATCCGCTTGAGGAATCCGTAAGAAAGGCGATTAAAGAGGTAAAGGGTGCTTATGCCCTTGCAGTAATGGATGAGAAAGAACCCGGGAAGATTGTCGGCGTGAAAAAAGACAGTCCTCTGGTCGTGGGCCTGGGACACGGCGAATTTTTCCTCGCATCCGATGTGCCTGCATTTCTCAATTATTCAAGGGATGTTATATTCCTCGATGAAGGCGAGATGGTTGTTATGACGGATGATGGTGTTATTATAACGACCTTAGATGGTATACCGGTTCGGAAGGAAGTTAAAGTCATATCATGGAGCCCGTCTATGGCTGAAAAGGGCGGCTATAGGCATTTTATGCTCAAAGAGATATATGAGCAGCCGAGGGCTATAGCCGACACCCTGAGGGGAAGATTCTATCCTGAAAGCGGTCAGGTAAACATGGATGAGTTCGGAGTGGATAAGGACGACCTGAAGGGAACGGAAAAGATATTCATAGCTGCATGCGGCACATCATGGCATGCTGCCCTGGTCGGAAAATATATGATAGAAGAGATTGCAAAGATTCCTGTGGAGGTGGAAATCGCATCGGAATTCAGGTATAGGAATCCGATATTGGGACGTGGAAGTCTCCTTATAGCCATAACGCAGTCCGGGGAAACTGCGGATACCCTTGCTGCACAGAGAGAGGCAAAAAGACTGGGTGCGAAGGTTCTCAATATATGCAACGTTGTCGGCAGCACGTCTTCGAGAGAGGCCGACGCCGTATTCTATACACACTCGGGACCGGAGATAGGCGTTGCATCGACAAAGGCCTTTACCACGCAGATTATCGGACTATACCTGTTCGCTATCGGTCTCGGCAGGCTCAGGGGAGCTATCGACCACGATTCGGCGATAGTCCTTTTAAGGGATCTTCTTTTTCTGCCCGGGAAGGTCGAAAAAATTCTTGCATCTAATGAGGAGCTTGTGCAGATAGCAAAGGAGCTATTTAAGGCCGATGATTTTTTATATCTCGGAAGAGGAATAAATTATCCCATCGCACTTGAGGGTGCACTCAAACTAAAAGAGATATCCTATATACATGCAGAGGGTTATCCTGCCGGAGAAATGAAGCATGGTCCGATAGCGCTTATCGATGAGACCGTCCCATCCTTATTCTTATCGCCGAAGGGAAGACTTTATGAAAAGATCCTGTCAAATCTTGAAGAGGTAAGAAGCAGGGGCGGCAGGATCATAGCCGTAACGGATGAAGGCAATACCGAGGTATGTAATCGCTCGGACTATTGCATCTTTATCCCGGAAACCAACCCTTATCTTCTAACGATCCTGCTGGTAATTCCGCTGCAGCTTCTTGCCTACCATATAGGCGTATTAAGGGGCTGTGATGTCGACCAGCCGAGAAATCTTGCCAAGAGTGTAACGGTGGAGTAAACTATAAATGCACTTTATTTTTTTAATAGTTTGTTTTAGACTATAAATAGTTTTTTTATTTGTAAAGAATTATGAGAGGACAAATTCGTTGAAGTCAATATTTCTCCGATCCGAATTATCGATATTTATAAACCTGCACACACTTATTAAGGTTCTCATAATTGAATAGACATTATTCAGAAAATCTCCCCGCTTCCCGTTGCAATACTTCGTGGCAACGGGAGCCCAGCCTCTTTGCCAAAGAGGGGTATTATTCCTCCCTTTGGCAAAGGGAGGTTAGGAGGGATTTTATAAATATTCAATGTCCACATTATTATGCGAAGATTAATAACCCGTATATGTTTCCTTAAAGAGGAGTCGTAATGTCAAAAGAGATACCATCGAATGACCTGAACCCTGTTCAGAGAGAAGCTGTTTTGTACATGGACAGCCCTCTGCTGGTGCTCGCAGGGGCAGGCAGCGGTAAGACAAGGGTTATCACGCATAAGTTTGCATACCTTGTAAAGTCTACGAAATATCCCGCCAATTCGATACTTACCGTTACCTTCACAAACAAGGCAGCCGATGAGATGAAGGGAAGGATATCGCATCTGATTGGAAAGGATATGGCCGGTTCATGGATCGGTACCTTTCATTCACAGTGCGCCAGGATACTCAGAAAAGAGATAAAGGCACTCGGGTTCAATAACAACTTCTTAATATACGATGAAACAGACCAGTGCAATCTTATAAGGCACATATTGAAGGAGTTCAAGATATACGAAGCGGTTTATAAAGGCGTCACATCGAGAATAAGTTCTTTGAAGTCTTCGCTTATAAGTCCGGCTAAGTTTCTTTCCAGTATAAACGGTTTTGGGTTCGACGAAAAACTTGCAAAGGTTTATGTAAGGTATCAGGATGAACTCAAGAGATGTAATTCGCTCGATTTCGATGATCTTATTGCATTTGCAGTGAAACTTTTTGAGGAGAATCTGGAAATGCTTGAGAAATACCGGAATGCGTTTAAATATATTCTTGTCGATGAGTTGCAGGATACCAATTATGCGCAATACAGGTTATTAAAATTACTTACCGGAAAGGATAATCTATGCGCTGTTGGAGACGATGACCAGAGTATATATAAATTCAGGGGCGCCGATGTTGGAAACATTCTCAATTTTGAAAAGGATTTCCCAGGTGCAAAGGTTATAAAACTCGAACAGAATTACAGATCGACCCAGAATATACTGGATGTTTCAGGTGCAGTAATCGCGGGAAATTCCATGAGAAAACCTAAGAAACTATGGACCGAGAGGGACGGCGGAGAAAAGGTTTATCACTGCTGGTTCGGAACCGAGGAAGACGAGGCAAAGCATATAGCAAGCGTAATAAAGGAATTCTACCTTAAGGGCAAATATAATTATAGGGATTTCGCAGTTCTTTACAGGGTGAATTTCCAGTCGCGTGCAATAGAAGACGGCCTCAGAGAAGAGTTGATCCCATATCGTGTTATGGGTGGAATAAGTTTCTACCAGCGCAAAGAAATAAAGGATATCATTGCGTATATGCGGCTTGCCATAAATCCGGATGACAATGTAAGTCTGAGGCGGATAATAAATTGCCCTCCGAGGGGCATAGGCGCCGCAACTATCTCAAAGATAGAGCATGAGGCAAAAAAGAAGTCGCTGAGCATGTTAGGTGCGATCAAGGCGATATTGAAAGTGAACGGAGTAGCCCCCTCTGCCGGGGAAAAACTCGGTGGATTTATCAGGTTGATAGATGACTTCACATCTGCCAACTATAAATGTGCGGCCGACATGATTAAAGATATAACCGACAAGACAGGATATAAGGATTTTATAGGGGAAGAAAAGATTCAGAATATTTATGAACTTGTTGCATCGGCAGAGGATATCAGCATAAATGATTTTAATGACAGAGTATCGCTGGTAACTTCAATGGATAATACCAATGCGGAAAGTACTGTAACGCTCATGACCCTGCACGGCACGAAAGGGCTTGAGTTCCCTTTTGTTTTTATTACAGGGCTTGAGGACGGTCTAATGCCCTATTTTAAGGCATTCGAAGATAATGATGAGATGGCAGAAGAGCGAAGACTATTGTATGTCGGAATGACGCGGGCCAAAGACGTATTGTGGCTTACAGGGACAAGAAAAAGAAGATTGTATACAAAGATACAGGAACAGGAACCGTCAAGATTTCTCAATAGTATCCCGCCGCAATGTTGCCAGTGGATAGAGAAGGCAATAATTCCGCAGCCTGTGACCCTTCCTGTTAAGAAGACCATCCAGTTGAAAAAGCCACTCCTATATGTAATCGGCTGCAGGGTTAAGCATCCTAAATGGGGGGTTGGCGTTGTAAGAGAGTGTTACGGGGACGGCGAGGAACAGAAGGTAATGGTGAATTTCCCGGATGTGGGTATAAAGAGACTTTGCCTGAGGTTCGCGAATCTCCAAAAAATATGAAATAAATTCAAAATGCAAAAATATTATCAATCACATTACTAATACGGTCATAAGTATGAAGACATTGATTATAAAATCCCTCCTAACCTCCCGTTGCCAAAGGGAGGAACACACCCCGCTTTGGCAAAGAGGCTGGGCTCCCGTTGCCACGAAGTATTGCAACGGGAAGCGGGGAGATTTTTCAATAATGATGCCTTACTTATGCACTCCTTAGTAATTATGAAGATATCCGTTGAATATATTGCAAAACTTGCAAGATTGGCCGTTTCCGGAGAAGAAGGAGAGATATTCGGCTCACAGCTTAACAGCATACTGACTTATATGGAAAAACTCAACGAACTCGATACAAAGGATATCGAACCTACCTCTCATGTGCTTTCATTAAACAATGTGATGCGAGATGATGTCTTAAAGAAGTCGATTTCCGGAGAAGACGCCCTCATAAATGCACCCGATCATACCGATAAATTCTATAGGGTGCCGAAGATAATAGAATGAAGAAAAGACAGCTATCGGCTATCAGCTATCAGCTATCAGCATTTCCAAAGACTATTCACTATTCACTATTCACTATTCACTGGAGGTTCTCATGTTGAGATGCATACTCAGGGCAAAGATTCACATGGCGACGGTAACGGAGTCGAATCTCGCCTATGAAGGAAGCATAACCATAGATGAGGACATTCTCAAAAAGACGGGGATACTTCCATACGAACAGGTAATGATAAGCAACCTCAACAATGGGGAGAGGTTCGAGACCTATGTGATACCTGGCAAAAAGGGTTCCGGCATGATATGCCTGAATGGCCCTACGGCAAGAAAGGGTGCTGTAGGAGATAAGATCATTATATTCTGCTACGGCTATTTCGAAGACGGCAAAATACGTAGATTTAAACCAAAGATAGTTCTTCTCGATTCAAAGAATAAGATAGTCAAGATACGATAACTCGTAAATTCTCGAAAACTCCAGATGTGAAAATCCTGAAAATCCTTGACTTTTTTATCTCTTGGCAATAAAATTTGTAAGACCTATAAAAGGAGTGAAATATATAAAAGGAGTAAAATATGGCTCGTAAACTGCTTCTTGCCGATGATAGTATTACCATACAAAAGGTTGTCGAACTCGTCCTTGCTGAGGAAGGATTTGAGATTAAGGCCGTCAGCAACGGAGAGGACGCACTTGCCGTTGTTCCGACCTTCAAACCGGAAATAGTCCTTGCAGATATAGAAATGCCGAAGATGAACGGCTATCAGTTATGTGAAAAAATCAAGACCAATCCTGCAACTAAAAATGTTCCTGTTATACTACTGTCCGGAGCATTTGAACCGCTCGATGAAGAGCTTGCGAGGCAGGTAAAGGCAGATAGTTTTGTTATCAAGCCATTTGAATCCCATGAACTGATCGGTAAGATAAATGCATCTTTGATGCCTCAGGCGGCAGTAGAGGTACCTATAGAGGCTGAGGCTGAAGAGACTATGATTGCAGAGGCGGTCGGCGCCGAAGATGATCTGTGGGCAATGGAGGCAGTAGAAGAATCCTCTGCAGAGGCTGCTGTAGAAGAAGTACAGGCGGAGGTGGAAGCTATGGCAGAGGAGTTTGGTATATCGGAGGCGGAACTTGAGACTGCCGAGGCAGAGGAAATCGGTCTTGCAGGGGCATTTGAGGCTGTAGAGGAGGCAGCAGCAGAGGAAGTTATCGAAGAGGCAATTGCAGCTCCATTCCCTATTATTGGGGAAAAGGTTGTCGGAATGCCCGGGACATCACTTCCTTCAAAAGAAGAGATGTCATCCATATTTAAGAAGGCAGTAGATGAAAGGGTTGCATCATTCCTCTCGACATTGGACATCAAAAATGTCCTGCTTTCATCTATTGCACCCTCATTAAAAGATTCCGTTGAAAAAATTTTATGGGAGGTCACACCGGATCTTACCGAGAAGCTTGCTAAAGAAATATTGCAGAGCTCGCTTGCTTCATTAAGCAAGGAAGTTGAAAAGGTTATCTGGGAAACGGTTCCCGAGATAGCGGAAACCATGGTCACAAAAGAGATAGAGAAGATAAGGGCCGAGATGTAGGTATATTTTCTTTCCAATCTCCCTTCTTTGTTATGACAGAATTAAATAAAAGCTATATCCCTGAAGGAACGGAAGATAAGTGGTATGAGGAATGGGTTAACAAAGGCTATTTTACGCCCGAAATAAACCCCTCCGGAGAACCTTATTCGATTGTAATCCCTCCGCCGAATGTGACAGGTTCCCTTCATATGGGACATGCCCTCAATGCAACGCTTCAGGACGTACTTGCCAGATGGAAGAGGATGTGCGGTTTTAAAGTGCTCTGGCTGCCGGGTACGGACCATGCCGGTATCGCAACCCAGAATGTAGTCGAACGGCAGCTCTCAGCAGAGAAACTCACCCGGCATCAGATTGGAAGAGACGCATTTGTAGAAAGGGTATGGAAATGGAAGGCCGAATATGGAGGAAGGATAATCCACCAGCTCAAGAGGCTCGGTGCATCCTGCGACTGGTCAAGGGAGAGATTTACACTCGATGAAGGGCTTTCGAGGGCAGTTAAAGAGGTCTTTGTTAGACTTTATGAAGAGGGGCTTATATACCGGGACAACAGATTGATAAACTGGTGTCCCCGCTGTCGCACGGCCTTATCGGACCTTGAGGTAGAGCATGAAGAATTGGATGGAACATTAACATATATCAGGTATCCATTTACCCCCCCTGCTCCTCCCCCCCTTAACAAGGTGGGGATAGTTGAGGGGGGGTATCTTATTGTCGCTACAACAAGACCCGAGACCATGCTCGGAGATACCGCTGTTGCCGTTAACCCATCGGATGAGAGGTACAAAGATTTAATAGGTAAGACTATCTCCCTTCCCCTGACAGAAAGGAAGATACCTGTTATTGCCGATAGCGCTGTCGATATGACCTTCGGTACCGGTGCCGTTAAAGTGACACCTGCCCATGACTTCAATGACGAGGCAATTGCCAAGAGACAGACCCCTTCTCTGCCTTCTGTTGTAGTCATAGGTAAGGATGGGATAATGACCTCCGACACTGGTAAATATGCAGGGCTTGACAGGTATGAATGCAGAAAACAGGTTCTAAGGGACTTAAAAGACCTGCAATTAATAGAAAAGGAAGAAAAGCACATGCATGCAATCGGTCACTGCTACAGGTGCAAAACAATAATAGAACCGCTCCAGACACTCCAGTGGTATGTGGACGTTCGCTCGCTTGCCGTAGATGCGATAGATATTGTAAGAAAAGGAAAGATAAAGATCGTTCCACAGTCATGGGAGAACTCATATTTCGGATGGATGGAGAATATAAAGGACTGGTGTATCTCCCGACAGATATGGTGGGGACACAGAATACCCGTATGGTATTGTCAAGAAATGCGGAATGCGGAATGCAGAATACAGAATGGAGTTATCGTATCGAGAGACATGTCGAAGATATGCCCGCACTGCGGTTCGGAAGAATTAATCCGGGATGAAGACGTGCTCGATACATGGTTTTCATCTTCGCTCTGGCCTTTTTCTACTCTCGGTTGGCCTGATGACACATCCGACCTGAAAACATTTTATCCGACAAGTGTTCTTGTAACAGCCTTTGACATTCTGTTTTTCTGGGTTGCGAGGATGACCATGATGGGACTAAAGTTTATGGGAGATGTACCCTTCCGAGATGTATATATCCATGCAATTATAAGAGATGCAACCGGGCAGAAGATGTCGAAATCAAAGGGTAATGTAATAGACCCTTTGGTAATAATAGACAAATACGGCACGGATGCGTTCAGGTTCACTTTATGTGCCTTTGCCGCTCAAGGTCGGGACATCAAGTTTTCGGAGGAAAGGGTCGAAGGATATAGGCATTTTGTCAACAAACTCTGGAATGCAGCAAGATTTATAATGATGAACTTAAAGACAGTGAACAGTAACGAGATACAAGATACAAGTGATAATAACGCCCCCTCTAATCCCCCTCTTTTCTCCTCAGCGAATCCGCCTGAGTGCGGAAAGATAAGAGGGGGAAGGGGGAGTTATGACGACATCACTCGTTACTCGTCACTGAATGAGTCACTCGATTTGGCAGGCAGATGGATACTGAGCAGGCTTGGCGCAACTGTTGATGAGGTCAATTCCTCGCTCGAAGAGTACCGATTCAATGATGCTGCAAACAGTATTTATCAGTTTATATGGCATGAATTCTGTGATTGGTATATTGAGCTGTCAAAATCCGAGATTAACAATCCCGAATCCGGCGCCGGTGTTATGTGGTGTCTGCTGCATACGCTTGAGACATCCCTAAGAATATTGCACCCATTTATGCCTTTTGTTACGGAGGAGATATGGCAGCACATAATGCAAATTTCAAATTTCAAATTTCAAATTTCAAAAAAAACAGAAAGCATTGTTATCGCCGAGTATCCGAAATCTTTACAGAGGGATCGGAAGGCGGAAACAGAGATGTCATATGTGATCGATGCAATAACCGGCATACGGACTATTAGGGGCGAACTGAACATTTCACCTTCTGCCGGGATAACGACGAGGGTAAAAACCTTTTCCGAAAAGATAACCGATGTCCTTAAGACAAATCTGCATTACATAAAAAGGCTTTCAAGGTCAGCGGACGTCGAAATAGGAAGCGATATAAAAAAGCCGTTGGATGCTGCCTCATGCATAAAAAATTACATGGAGATATACGTCCCGCTTAAAGGAGTTTTGAATACCGATACGGAAATCGATAGACTTACTAAAGAAAAAAATAAAGTTGAAGAGGCCATAGCCTTTATCGAGAGGAAACTCCTGAATGAGGATTTCTTGAAGAGGGCGCCTGCCGATGTCGTCAAAAAAGAAAAGGCCAGGCATAAAGAACTTACGGAAAAAAGGGAAAGGATCGAAGATAATATAAAGAAAATGAGAGAGCTAAAGGCTGCTAATAGTTGAAAGCTGTCGGCTATTAGCTTTTAGATATGAAAATACCGCACAGCGTTAGAGAGATAATCCGCATAGCCCTCGATGAGGATATAGGAAACGGCGATATCACAACCTCGCTTCTCATACCGGAAGACCTCGAGGTAAGGGCATTGATAATAGCGAAGGGGAATTTTGTTGTTGCCGGCCTCCCTTTTGTCAAGGAAGTCTTCTCGATGCTCGATGCAGGAGTAAAAATCACTTCTTTTATTAAAGATGGTTTAAAGGTGACAAAGGGAGATATGATTGCCGAAGTATACGGGAAGACCAGATCACTCCTTGCCGGGGAACGGGTTAGCCTCAATATTCTCCAGCGACTTTCCGGTGTTGCGACACTGACAAATGCATTTGTAGAGAAAGTAAGCGGTCTTAGTACAAAGATCGTAGATACGAGAAAAACTACACCTGGGTTGAGATTTATGGAAAAATATTCTGTGAGAATGGGCGGGGGAAGCAATCATAGATTCGGTCTTTTTGACGGTATATTGATAAAAGATAATCACATAGAGGCTGTGGGAAGTATAACAGAGGCATTACGCATGGCAAGAGAAGGGCGTCATCTCGCAAAGGTTGAGATTGAAGTAGAAAACCTTAATGACCTGAGAGAGGCGGTTGAGTCAGGAGCCGATATTGTGATGCTCGATAATATGTCTGTTGGTGAAATGAAAAAGGCGGTTAAAATTGCACGGGGTACAAAAAGAGATATAATCCTCGAGGCGTCAGGGAATATAAACCTGAACAATGTCAGGAGTATCGCAGAAACAGGTGTGGATCTAATATCGATAGGTGCACTCACACATTCGGCTCCGGCATCAGATATCAGCATGAAGATAGTAAGGTAAGTGTTATAGTGTTCCGTGAATCCCTCACTTCCCTCAAAGAAAAAAATATCTTCCGGGAGATAAAAGACCGCGAATCTCCTCAGGGTTCGAGAATAATAATAAATGGAAAGAGGTACATCAATTTTTCATCAAATGATTATCTCGGACTTGCAAACCATCCTGCTGTTATCAAGGCTGTAAAAAATGCGATTAGTAAATTTGGTTTTGGTTCCGGTGCATCGAGACTCCTCGGCGGCGGAAGTACCCTGCATAAAGAACTCGAAAAAAAGACAGCGATCTTCAAACGCAGGGAGTCCGCTCTCATTTTCAATTCGGGTTATGCAGCCAATACAGGCGTAATTCCTGCACTCGCAGAAGAAGGAGATGCCGTCTTTAGCGATGAATTAAACCATTCAAGTATAGTTGACGGATGCAGATTGAGCAAGGCAAAGACATTTATATACAGGCATAAAGATATCTCACACCTTAAAGGACTCCTCAAGAAAGTAAAGGCAAGGAAGAAGATTATTATTACAGACGGGGTTTTCAGCATGGACGGAGACATTGCTCCCTTGAAAGACATTTATAATCTTTGTCTTAAGCTGAACGCTAATAGCTTAAAGCCTTCTGTGCTTCTTTACATGGATGATGCCCACGGTACGGGTATTCTCGGTGATGGGAGGGGCAGTCTTGAGCATTTCGGTCTCAAACCTAAATCGTGGATCATACAAATGGGTACTTTCTCAAAGGCATTGGGTTCGCTCGGAGCATTTGTCGCAGGGGATAAGGACACGATAAGTTGGATACTAAATAATGCCAGGAGTTTTATCTTCTCTACAGCATTACCCTCATGTGTTATTGCCGCGTCAATTGCATCAATAAAATTGATCGAAGATAATCCGTCTCTGATAAAAAAACTCCGGATTAACAGAGAAAGGACTGTCAAAGGAGTCCTTAAACTCGGTTATGATATTACAGATAGCGAAACCCCGATCATACCGATCAAAACCGGAAGCATTGAAAAAACGTTACAGCTATCCCGCTATCTCTTTAAAAAAGGGATATACGCCCCTGCAATAAGGCCACCCACGGTAAAAGAGCCAAGGATAAGGTTAACGGTAACGGCTACCCATACGGATGAGGATATCGAAATATTGATAGGGGCGTTTAATAAATAAGTTTCTAACTAATGACTATTCACTGATTACTATTAACTGTTTTATGGTATGCTCTTATTATGCCTGAACTCAGATTAAACTTGATAACGAGAGAGTGGGTGATAATAGCCACGGAGCGGGCAAAGAGACCGGATGAGTTCCGCCAGGAAAAGGATAAAAAGTACCTCCCCGAGCTTGATAAGACTTGCCCGTTTTGTCCCGGTAATGAGAATAAGACTCCGGGTGAAGTTATGAGGATATCATCGGACGGAACATGGAAGATAAGAACCACACCTAATAAGTTCGCTGCCCTTAACCCGGATATAGAGCGTCAGAGAATAAACGAAGGCCTAAAACATCTCGTTACGGGCTTTGGAAGGCATGAAGTAATCATCGAATCCAACCTGCACAATGCAACGACAGTGACAATGCCGGCAGAAGACATTGCGGAAATAATACGGGTCTATAAAAAACGTTTCCTCGATATTTACAGCGACCCCCGGATAGAGCATGTAATAATCTTTAAGAATTATGGCGAGAGGGCAGGTACTTCGATTAAGCATCCGCATTCCCAGATTGTAGGCACACCCGTTATTCCGATGCAGGTAAGGGACAGGATAGATGAGACAACAAGATATTTCGATAATACAGGCGAGTGCCTTTTGTGTGCCACTGTAAAGGCCGAGCTTTCAGAGAACAGGCGAATAATTCTGGATACCGGACACTTTCTGACATTTATCCCTTATGCCGCACTCTCCCCATTTCATATCTGGATATTCCCCAAGAAACATAATGCCTCATTCGGGGATATTAATGATGATGAAATAACCGACCTTGCCTATAGTTTGAAGACAGTCCTCTCCAAAATCTATTATGGCCTCGAGGACCCGGACTATAATTATGTCATCCGCTCGGAAAGCCCAAAGGAAAGCGGCTCCGAATATTTTCACTGGTATCTGAGCATAGTTCCGAGGGTTAGCCAGGCTGCAGGGTTCGAGCTCGGATCGGGTATGTATATCAATCCCTCCCTTCCCGAAGAAATCGCAGAGTTTTTGAGAAAAGTAAAGGCGTAAGGAAAGCTATATCCTTCATAATTCCTTCACAAAATAATGATATATTAATTCAATAAATGTTGCCGTTTACCGACGCATTTTGGGGAAAAAGATGTTGAAGTTTATGAATAAGTCTTTGCCTATTTTGATAATCGGTATTACAATATTTTTGATAGGTAGTACCATGGCAAAGAATACGAATAAAACCGATAAGAATAACCTGTGCGCCGAAAAGCTCGAAAAAGCCACATTTGGGGGCGGCTGTTTCTGGTGCATGCAGTATGCATTCGATAAAGTGAAAGGGGTTGTCTCCACCACTGTAGGATATACCGGAGGCTATAAGAAGAATCCGACATACGAGGATGTGTCTTCCGGAACTACAGGGCATGCCGAGGCAATAGAGATAATATTCGACCCTTTAAAAGTCTCGTATCCCGAACTCCTCGACGTCCTCTGGAAAAACATCAATCCGACTACTCCAAATAAACAATTTGCGGATGAGGGAACACAATATAGAAGTGTTATCTTTTATCATAATGAGGAACAGAAAAAGCTGGCTATTGCCTCAAAAGAAAAACTCGAAAGATCAGGTAGGTTTAATAAGCCCATTGTAACGGAGATAGTACCGGCAACTACATTTTATAAGGCCGAAGACTACCATCAGAAATATTATGATAAAAATTCTTTGAGGTATAAGGCATATCATTTCGGTTCGGGCAGGGATCAATATCTTAAGAAGATTTGGGGTAATAATGCCGAGAAGAAAAACTCCGAAAATACGGATAAAAAATACAACAAGCCTCCCAAAGAAGAAGTTAAGAAAAAGCTTAATCCCTTACAATACGAAGTCACACAGCAGTGCGGGACTGAAAAGCCGTTTGACAACGAATACTGGGACAATAAAAGAGAAGGAATTTATGTTGACGTTGTTTCAGGAGAACCTCTTTTCAGTTCACTCGATAAATTCGACTCCGGTACAGGATGGCCGAGCTTTAAGAAGGCTCTCGTACCGAATAACATCATCGAGAAGGAAGACAGCAGTCTTTTTATGACAAGAACAGAGGTGAAAAGCAAACACGGCGATTCGCATCTCGGTCACGTATTCAATGACGGCCCGGAGCCGACGGGACTCCGTTATTGCATAAACTCTGCATCCCTTCGATTTATTCCGAAAGAGGATTTGGAAAAAGAGGGATATGGACAGTATAAGAAGCTTTTTGAGAAGTGAAAATATAATGAAGACTAAATCCCAAACTTTTCGAGAATATCATTAACAGCTTTTACTGCAATCGAATCTTCATTCAGTCCGATAATCGCCTTTCCCAGTAAATCATATTCGAATATCTTCTGATCCTGAGGAACGATCCCTGCCACTTCAAGATCGAGCCCTTCTGCAAGTTTCCTGAGTTCTAATCCTTCCTCTCCCGATACACGGTTGATTATCAGGGCGTGCTTTTCAACATCGAGGTCGAGTTCTTTTACGAGGTCGGCAATCCTCTGTGCCGTTTTAACACCTCGTACAGTAGGGTCGCTGATTATCAAAAGCAAATCTACTTTGTGAGTCGTCCTCCTGCTTAAATGCTCCATGCCTGCCTCATTATCTATTACAACGTATGGATATGTCTCGGAGAGTTTATCCGTATATTTCCTTATAATATTATTGGCAGCACAATAACATCCCGGGCCCTCAGGTCTTCCCATTACCATCAGATCAAATCCTTTAGCCTCTATAATTGATTGTTGAACCTGATAATCGAATAGTTGTTCCATAGACATACCGCCCGGTCTCGCTGCACCCGCCCTTATTGTTTGCAAAGATTCTTCGCGTAGATGACCGATAGTTGCATGAATATCAACACCGAGTGCCTCGTTGAGACATGAATTGCTGTCTGCGTCAACCGCGAGTACGGCTCTTTTCTTTTTTTCTACAAGATATTTAATGGTCAGGGCTGCAATGCTCGTCTTTCCTGTTCCACCCTTGCCTGCAACTGCTACTACAAATGCCATTAGTATTATTTATCTCCCTTCTCCGTATATCTTAAATCACTCCTCGCCGACTGCCTCCAGATCTGCAATATCTTTCTTTCTCCCCAGGGTGCGCTTATTTTGAATGAACTGTTCTTTCCCGATATAATACACATTAATATCTCCATAGTATCCCGCAATACGATTTAAATATGCTTCCTCCCAAGACACCCCTATAAGAGACGACATAATATCTACACGCACAGGAGCAACCCCAAGCTGAACTACCTGACCGGGGGCTACGAAATCTTCAACGGTCAGCCCAAGAGAACCAAAACCAAATTTTTCGAGTGCGGAGAGAATGCGTTGAGCGTTCTCTGTATCCGGTTGTACAAAAATATCAATATCTCCTGTATAACGCGGGGCGCCATGATACGCAAGTGCATATGCACCGACTATTATGTAGTCAACTTTGTGGGTATTGAATAATGCGAGCAAATCTCTGAAGTCTTGCTGAACTTCCATTATGTTGTCTCCTAAGTTGTTCAAGAACAGCAATACGTTCTTCCGGTTTTCTGGATAACCAATAGGCAAGATTTTCCTTTACCTCTGAGAAATCTTTTAAATTTCCCCTTCTGACAACCTTCTCAATCATGTTAATATTATACCAATTCCTCCTATAAAAAACTTTCTTCGCAGCCGCCACCGTCGGTAATCCCGACACTAAATAATTCCGCTGTGATATAATCGAACAAATTCTTGATTTAATCAGCCCGTTATGGAAAAGCACAAAATACCGGATGAGGTCTCTAAACTTATCGAGAGGTTTGAAAGAAACCACGATGCCTATCGCTCCGGTCAATATAACGAGACGCAACTGCGCCGTGAATTTATTGATCCATTCTTTGAGACACTCGGCTGGGATGTTAACAATAAGCAAGGCTATGCAGAGCCATACAAAGACGTTATTCATGAAGATGCAATAAAGATCGGAAGTGCTACAAAGGCCCCTGATTATTGTTTCCGTATAGGCGGGACGAGGAAGTTCTTTGTCGAGACTAAAAAACCTTCCGTAAATCTGAAAGACGACATAAGTCCTGCATTTCAGTTGAGGCGTTATGCATGGTCGGCAAAACTCCCCCTGAGTGTACTCACGGATTTTGAGGAGTTTGCGGTTTACGACTGCCGTATCACGCCGGTAAAAACAGACAAGGCGTCCACAGCCCGCATTTTATATCTCACTTACAAAGAATATGTCCACCGATGGGAGGAGATCGCATCCATCTTTTCACGAGAGGCTATTCTTAAGGGCTCGTTCGATAAATATGCAGAAACAGGAAGGCGCAAAAGAGGAACGGCAGAGGTGGACAATGCATTTCTCAAGGAGATCGAGTCATGGCGTGACATACTTGCACGCAACATAGCACTACGGAATCCCGATCTATCACAGCGAGAGCTAAACTTTTCCATACAGAGGACAATAGACCGGGTTATCTTCCTCCGTATATGCGAAGACAGAGGGATAGAGCAGTACGGCAGGCTTATGTCCCTAATGAACGGCTCGAACGTTTATAGAAGGCTTCTCGATTATTTCAGACAGGCAGATGAGAAATATAATTCAGGACTATTTCATTTCAATAGGGAAAAAGACCGTCATGAGACTCCGGACGAACTTACCCCTTTTCTCTCGGTTGACGATAGAAATCTCAAGGATATAATCAATCGTCTTTACTACCCTGAAAGTCCCTATGAATTTGCAGTGCTTCCTGCCGATATTCTCGGACAGGTTTATGAGCAGTTTCTCGGTAAGGTTATCCGCCTGACTCCAGGACATCAGGCAAAGGTGGAGGAAAAACCGGAGGTAAGAAAGGCAGGAGGTGTTTATTATACACCGACGTATATTGTGGATTATATTGTGAAGAATACGGTTGGAAAATTGATAGGGGATAAAACCACCACGAAAGACGTCTCCAAACTCCGGATTCTCGATCCTGCCTGCGGTTCAGGCTCATTTCTTCTCGGTGCATATCAATACCTTCTCGATTGGCATCGTGACTGGTATATAAATGACGATCCGGGAAAATGGGCGAAGGCAAAGAACCCTTCATTGTATCAGGCTCAGGGCGGAGACTGGCATCTCACAACAGCAGAGAAGAAACGCATCCTTTTAAATAATATCTACGGCGTGGATATAGATTCTCAGGCAGTTGAGGTAACAAAACTTTCACTTTTGCTTAAAGTCCTTGAAGGTGAAAATAACCAGACGATCGAGAGGCAGCTTAAGTTCTATCATGAGCGTGCATTACCCGATTTAGGGGATAACATCAAATGCGGAAATTCTTTGATAGGTTCGGATTTTTATGATAACACCCTCCCCTTAATCCCCTCCCATCAAGGGAGGGGCAATTATTTCGCTGATTCCCTCGCCCCTCGTGGGAGAGGGTTAGGGAGAGGGGGGATTATTACCGACGAAGAACGCCTCCGCATTAATGTCTTTGATTGGGAAAAAGAATTTCCTGAAATTATGAAAGCAGGCGGATTCGATGCGGTGATAGGAAATCCGCCGTATGTGGATATTAAAGGCTTGCCAGAAATCGATGTGCAGTATATATTTTCGAAATATCCAACAGCAAATAACAGGATTAATTTATTCGCAGCCTTCATTGAAAGATCATTAGGGGTGTGCAACTCTTTGCATTTTAGATTTTCCATGATTATTCCTACTGCACTTTTAACGCAGGAATCATATTGTGCATTGAGACGAATGATTATTGATAACCATCAAGTTACAAATGTAGTGCGATTGCCTAATGAATCATTTGGCTCTGCAGCCGGTGATGTAAAAGTTGATACAGTAATTATAGTTATTGAGCAAAAGAGTAAGAAAGATATATCGACTGAACTTATAGGCTACGCAGGATATGATAGAATTATGAAGATCGAACCGACAAACGCACAAGTTTTTACTAAAATAAGTCAGTCTACATGGGAAAAGGCAAAAGACTGTGTTTGGTCTATAAATACAAACGATGCGGATAATACCATTCTTGCAAAATGCGAAGAAAAAACATTACCGTTGGAAGAGTGTGCCGACTTTTCATTGGGTCTCACCCCATACGATAAATATAAAGGCCATACCCCTGCACAAATTGAAAGCAGAGTTTTTCACGCGACAAGCAAAAAAGATAAGACGTTCAGAAAGCTTTTAGCCGGCAATGATGTCATGCGGTACAACATAACATGGAATGGGAAAGAGTGGATAAGTTATGGTCCATGGCTGGGAGCACCACGAGAAGAAAGGTTTTTCACTGAAAAACGTATTCTGGTTAAGCAGATTATTGACTGGACAACGAAGCGAATATGGGCGAGCATTACAGATGAGGAACTATATAATACGCAAAATGCTTTTAATCTACTTGCAAGACAAGGCTGGCGATTAGAATATCTTCTCGGTATAATCAATAGCCGACTGATGACTTTTTATCATCGAAAGAAATTTCTCGATGAGTTTAAGATGAGATTCCAAAAAATATTAATCAAGGACTGTTGTCGATTTGCTATTCGTGTTATTAACTTCTCCGATTCGGCTGACAAAGCCCGACATGACAAGATGGTTTCAATGGTAGACCAGATGCTTACGCTGAACAAAAAATTAGCCTCAGCAAAAACAGACCATGAAAAGACTGCCCTCCAACGGCAGATTGAGGCAACAGATAAACAGATAGATAAACTTGTTTATGAGTTGTATGGATTAACGGAGGAGGAGATAGGAATTGTGGAGGGGAAAAAGGCATGATTTCCGCCGAAGTTACAAAAACAACTGTCGAAACATCATTTTTTACTCCGAATGTTATTGTTACACTTTTATCAACAGCTATCGCATCGGTAATCATTCCGTTAACTCTTTATTTTTTAAAAGCCATGAAAGAAAAGAAAGATAAACTTTATCAAATGAGGTATGAAGCTTATACGCAGTATTTTAAAAAATTCGAATCTGTGTCATCTGACTTAGGGAATGATTACGAAGAATTTTCGAAAATTACTCTGCCTGAAAAATTTAAAAAGCTCCTCGAAAGTGATAATTCGCCTGATGCAATTTTGGAATTTCAAAGTGCTGTTGGTAGCTTTCCTCATAAGATACAAGCATCTTATCAAAAGTGGAATAAATAGACCGCGATTTCAGGTAAAGCGAAAAATTGTTATACTAATTGTAACTCTACAATTTGGAGGAGATTATGGACTGGCAAGATCGAATTACGATAGACCCGGCTGTTCTTGTGGGGAAACCGATCATTAAGGGCACGCGTATTTCCGTCGAGTTTATTATTGATCTGCTGGCACAGGGATGGATCGAACAAGAGATTCTCAGAAATTATCCGGGGCTAACCCATGAGGATATTCTCGCCTGCCTGAGATACGCAGGTGAAACCCTCCATTCTGAGAAGGTCTTCCCGCTTCGCACGGCATAATGAAATTTCTGGCCAATGAAAACGTGGCCGGCGATGCTGTTGCCGCCCTGCGAGGAAAAGGGCATGATGTTCTCTGGATTAGAACTGATTCACCGGGCTATGATGATAGGACTATTCTTGCCCGTGCTGTTGAAGAAAATCGAATTCTAATTACTTTTGACAAAGACTTCGGAGAATTGGCGTTTCATTCACATCTGCCTGCAAACTGCGGGATCATCTTATTTAGGATATCAGCGCCTTCGTCTTCAGTTATCGCAAATGCTGTTGTTGCTGCAATAGAAGCCCATTCCGATTGGTGTGGGCATTTCTCGGTAGTCGAAGAAAATCGCATTCGCATGAGAAAATTGTAACTGCAATTAGAGCATTGTTTATAAGTTGTATGGATTAACGGGAGATGAGATAAAAATTGTGGAGGGAATTTAGAATTATTTTTGTAGGGGCAGACCTATGTGTCTGCCCGATTGATGTTTATAAACAGACAAATAAAGAACAGCAAAAGCAGGGTGAGCGCGCAGGGTTCGCCTCTACAGGATCAGCTTATATGTTAAAATATAACCTAATTCTTACCGATGTCTTGAGGAGGAGGTGATATTTCGTGAACATCATCAAAGATGATGCCAAAAAGCTGATCGACAAATTGCCTGATAATGTAACGTGGGATGATATAATGTACGAGTTCTATGTGAAAAAAAAGATTACGGCTGCGATGCAGGCCGCTAAAGAGGGGCGAGTGGTTTCTCATGAGAAGGCAAAAAAGAGGCTTCTATCAAAATGAAGCTTGAATGGGCAGAACCTGCCCTTACCGTCATACATAGTGGGCGTGACTTGAGCAGAATCGAACCCAAGCCGTGGGATGTGATTTAGCTACAAGGGTGGGGTTACGAAATAACAGAACTGTTAGGAGCATAAATCTACCATACCTCAAAAAGCCTCTTTAGATTCCTGATTTCTCCATTAAGATTTCCTGTCTTAGCAAACTGAAAATCCTTATATGTCTTGACCTCAAGCTGTCCGTCTTTTTCCGATATCTTTACTGCCCCATCCCTGTCCGTTCTGCATATTTTTGCATTACCGAGCATCTCAATCGTTGAGGCGTGAGGATGTCCGTAAGGATTATTCTTCCCAACACTTATCACTGCAATCTCAGAAGATACTACATTAAGAAAGTTCTGGTTCGCAGATGTCCTTCCACCGTGATGAGGAACCTTTATTACATCGCTCTTAAGCCACCTGTTGAGATGTGCCATATCCTCTTCTGCTTCCTCCTCCACATCGCCTGTAAACAAAAAAGATTTTTTACCTGTTATCTTTACAACGAGTGAGTAATTGTTCTCAGAAGCAGATTCGTTTTCTGCATAGGTATAAAAGCCCTTATACGGATGAAACACCATGATTGTGATGCCTTCCAATGATATTTCGTCACCCCGTTCAAGAGAACGGTGTATGACATTTTTTAGAATGCCATCGGGATAGATGAGCAGACCATTATCCCATACCTCTTTAACCTTAAATTTCTTGATCACACGTTGCACCCCTCCTGAATGGTCATTATCTGCATGGGTAATAATCAGGGTGTCTACTGCCTTTTTTCCTTTATACCTTAAATATGCCTCCAATTCTCTCCCGGTTTTTCCGGTGTCTATAACAATGATATTCCCTTTTGACGTCTCTACAACTGCCGCGTCTCCCTGGCCAACGTCGAGATAGGTAATGCTGATATCCGGTTTTTTCTGAAAAATAGAGATAAATAAATAAATTATCAATATTGTCATGGGAGGTAATAGGAAGACAATTATCCCCCTCACCCTAACCCTCTCCCGCAGGGGGAGAGGGGACTTAGTTGTTATTTCCCCTCCCTCGATGGGAGGGGATGAAGGGGAGGGTGATGATTCCCTTTTTCTATTTGAAATTAAAAAACTTACAACCCCTACATAAAAAAAGATACCTACAATTGCCGGGAATGCGGGTATCTTTATGTCCGCAAATGGGAATCGCGATATGGCCATAACAAGAGAAACGGATATATCCGCTGCTACTTTTACCAATGGTGCAAAAACATAATGGCCTGTGAGCAGGAATATAAAGGCTGAAAAAAGAGATAAGGGTAAGAGCACAAAACCAATTAACGGCGTAACAAGCAGGTTAGATAAGGGCGATATCAGCGAGAAATAGTGGAAATGATATGCAACCAGCGGAGCCGTTCCCACTGATGCAGCGAGTGTAAGCAGAAGGGAGGTCCGAAAGATACGAAGTCCGGAGGTAAAAAAACGCAAAAAGAGTCTTTTATCTTCGGTGTCTTTGCTCGTAACAGCATCCTTATCTTCCATATATCCTACGGAAAATCCTATAAATAATATTGCAAGAAATGAGAGTTGAAAGGAGAGACTGCGAAGGGCATCGGGATTCCATATTACGA
>JACQXD010000047.1 GCA_016208875.1 Nitrospirota bacterium | reverse complement strand
TCGCATGATGAGGTGTATTAAATTTACCGGAACTTCATCCACGTCCCTTTTTACCGTTATTGAAACCAAAAACTCAGAAAATGTCCCCTTTCCCGTTTAAGGGAACAAAAATAGGGGATGTGTCCCTAATTTCAAACACTAAAATAGGGGATGTGTCCCTAATTTCAAACAAAAAGTTACAACACCAAGAAAACATATTAAAAATATCCTGCTCAAATTTCGCATTGTTTTCCTCCTGATTTTTTTGCAATTTGAAAATTTTAAATCTCGAATCTATAATTTCACCTCCTTCTTTTCTGAATATGAAACCTTTCCATTTTATCCACTACTTTTTTCATAGATTTTTGTCCAACTGATATGATAATGTTAAGTAAGTACAACTTATTGAAACAGAGGTGCAAAGAGATGCAACTTACAAAAAAACAGGTCGAAAAACTCAAAAAAGTCAATATCCTTAAAACCACACGGGAAGCAAGAAATGAAGCCAATCGCCTTTTGAATGACCAGGGGTTTGCCGCCCTCTCAATTGCCGTGTCACATCTCATAGCCGATATTGTCGAGCATCCAGATAAACTGATTAAGGAATTTGCCCATTGAAGGTCTATCTGGACACATCTGTCATAAACATCTATCTTTTCGGTAAATACTCTGAGCTTGAAACAGAGAGAGTTCCATCGGTGGATAGACTCTTCAAGCTTATTAATGAAGAGAAGATAAATGCATTGCTCTCTCTTTATTCCATACAGGAAATATATATCTTCTGCAAAAAGATTTTTTCTGCTGATGATGCCGGTCATATTTCCCGTATCTCCTTATCTGTCCTCTTTAGGAACAAGTTTGAACTTTCAGGACTATTGACCAGAGAGGAACGACTGCTCCATAGGGCAAAGTTTAATATGGATGACCTCCCTGACCAACCCCATGCTATATCTGCTTTTATAAATAAATGTTCCGCTATCATTACCTATGACAGACATTTTCAAAAAATTGCTGCAATTATTCCTGTCTATACGCCAGAACAGATTGTAAATTCTTGCTGATTCTCAGCATATAACGCTACCCTTTCTGCCTCCTTAACTCAGAAAATGTACCTGTCCCCTTTTTATTTCCCCTTAACTCAGAAAATGTACCTGTCCCCTTTTTATTTCCCCTTTTTATTTTGATATTTTGAAAAAATTTAACCTGTTATAATCCATAACCTCATGTAGTGAGGGATATTCCTACTGCCCTCGTCATTTTTAAAACTCAGAAAATGTACCTTTCTCATTTTTTTCGTTTTCCAAATGCTGCCGTCTTAGTCTTTTCTCAAAATACCAATCAAAATACTACGTGATTAATTGCCTCTTGGCTAAGGGATATTACTTCTTGTCTCATATAGCAATATGTATACCGAACAGTATTGGATGTGTCCCTAGTTTTTTTATATATATAGTCAAATTATAATAAACCTCCCCGCCGCAGAGACGGCGGGGTATCAAAAAAATAAATCGTACTTTGTCATTCCCGCTTGTCGGGAATCCTTCTGATCCCCTCTTTGGCAAAGAGGGGTTAGGGGAGATTTATTGAGAATTTATTTATTCAAAAATCCCCCTTCATCCCCCTTTGCCAAAGGGGGAATATAAGGACACCCCACAGCAGAGACTGTGGGGTATTGAAAATTCAATAAACCTAAAAAGGTCCAAAGAAAAATATAGTCCCATTCCCCTATTTTTTATTCCATGTTTTTTATTGACTTCCCTCAATCTCCGGTGATAAACTTTAGTCATGAAAAGGGCTATTATTATAATTGGACTAATTACTGCACTACTTTCTATTCCTTCCTTTGTCTTCAGCATTGAAACAGCACCGAGAATCAGCGATAGGGAGATCGTTGAAAGACTTAGCAAATTAGAAACGAAAGTTGACGAGGGGTTTAAAAGCGTAGATAAACGGTTTGAAGGCTTAGATAAGAGGTTTGAAGGCATAGATAAAAGATTTGATGATTTAAATGCACAACTCAATCGCATATCTGCCATATTCACCGCTTTAGTAATAGCAGTCTTCGGCTTTGCTATTTGGGACAGACGAACCATGATAAGACCATTTGAGACTAAGATAAAGAAGATAGAGGATGAGATTGCCGACAACCGCAGCAAACTCAATACCCTTATTGATTCGCTCAAATCACTCAGTAAAACTGACGATAAGGTTGCTGAAATCCTAAAAAAATTTAATCTGCTGTAATCCATAACCTCATGTAGTGAGGGATATTCCTACTGCCCTCGTCATTTTTAAAACTCAGAAAATGTACCTTTCTCATTTTTTTTCGTTAGAGTTTTGCAACGTAAGAACGTAAGTAACAACGTCCCCAAAAGTCCGCCACAGAATTCCACTCTTTTGTTATTCCACATTTTTCTCTATGTTTTGATATAATATGTTCATGAAAACGGCTACCGCCCAAATAGATAATCTCAGAGACATGCTCTGTCATCTGCCTAAAAATAAATTGCAGGAGGTCTACGATTTCGTGTCCTACCTGATTGAGAAGGATAGAAAACATAGAGCATTTATAAAAAGAGTACTGGAGATAGAAAAGAACCCGGATACGATAAGATGTTCCTCGGTTGATGAGGTAATGGAGGCAATCAGAAACGCAGACGTAGATGAAGCGGATTAGAAATGTCGATGTTGAGCGTGTTTTTACAAGAAAGGCAAAGAAGCTCCTTATAAAAAACCCGTCTCTTGAAGATAAATACAAGGAAACCGTGTCCATGCTGGTAGAAGACCCTTTCCACTTTTCTCTCAAGACGCACCCCTTGCATGGTAAGCTAAAAGGCAGATATGCTTGTTCAATCACAGATGACCTGAGAATTGTCTTCAAGTTAACCTCCAACACATTGCATCTCCTCGACATCGGCACTCATGATGAGGTTTATTAAATTTACCTGAACTTCATCCACGTCCCTTTTTACCGTTATTACCGTTATTGAAACCAAAAACTCAGAAAATGTCCCCTTTCCCGTTTAAGGGAACAAAAATAGGGGATGTGTCCCTTTTTTTGTCCCTTAATTTCTCTTCACTAATTTCTCTTCAATCAGTTTTATATCGTAAAATGTACCTCCCATTTTTTTATCGTTACTGCCCACCACGCACTGGCCAAACATAGTAGAGATAGGTATAGTTATAGGAGATCGTCTTGCTACCGTAATACAACATTTTACCGTCATATATATTGACAACATACGCAAAGTTTGTCCCAAAAGCGTAGGTAGTAGACGTCCAATAGTAGTCTGGTTGCACATTGCTGAAACCTTGAGAATTAAGCCATGATGCAGTATCTGCCTGTCCTGCATTCACAAGACTTTCAAGTTCATTAACATTGGGCAATCGCCAATCTGTATACCCGCACAAAGATAAATTATTGGAATAAGTAATTGCGTCTGTCCACATTTTTGTTGTGCTGTCGGGTGATTTCATCCATACTAGACCCGTCAGATTATCTGTTACACAATCACCATTCACTGTAAATCTCGGATCAGGCCATGCAACACCTTTTTGCAATTCTCCGTCTTGTCCTGAACCAGTGCAGGAGATTACATTACCAGATGAATCATAACATGTTATTTGTCCTGTCTTTGGTAGTTGAGCAGGGGCGTTCGAGGTTTGGCCATTGCGAACCGGCCAAACATAGGAACTTGTGTCCTTACTATAGCCGTAGAGGTACTCGTAGCTGCTGCACACATAACCTACATTTATATCAATAATCCATGCACCTTTTGTATCGCTATATGTAGTTGATGACCAATAGGATACACCCCCCCCCATACCTTATATTGGCAAACGGATACCCTGAAGGCAGTGCTGGCCCATGTTGTGAATAATCAACCAAACTTCTGAGTTCAGACCTGTTTGGTAATCGCCAGTCATTATATCCAAGATAATTATTGGAGTTCAAACAAGTCACATAATCGAGTGCACCCTGCCACGTTTTCAATCCACCTGTACATGCTAACGTCGTCCCTGTATATGTTGTGGGCGTACCTGCATCCTTTGTCCATATTAAACCCGTGAGATTATCCGTTATTGTCTGATCTCCATTATCCGTAAACCTCGGATCAGGCCATTCTACACCTACTTCCAAATCCCCATCATCTCCCGTGGCATAGCTTGTGGTTTGTCCTGTTTTGGGAAGTTGAATAGTCCCTGTTGCTGCCTGAGTTACTGTCAGCGATGTACTTCCCGAGATGCTTCCTGAGGTTGCTTTTATAGTTGTTGAACCGGCAGCAATTCCTGTTGCAAGCCCGCTGTTGTTTATGGTTGCAACCGATGCATTTGAAGAACTCCATGTTACTGATGTTGTTAGGTTTTGGGTTGTACTGTCTGAATAAGTCCCGGTTGCTGTAAACTGCCGGGTTGCCCCCTCTGTAATGCTTGGATTAGCCGGTGTTACTGTGATTGAAACCAGTGTTGCAGTTGTTGCACTTCCCACAAAATTCTGATTAGGTACATCGGCATTATTCACAGTAACCGATATGCTTGGTGGACTAAAGGTATATCCTGATAATGACGGTATGATTGTATATGAGCCATTTTGGGCACCGGAAAAGGTATAGTTTCCATTAGAGTCTGTCGTGGTTGTAGTCGAGCCTGTGCCTGTGAGTGTGATTGTTACACCTGAAAGTCCTGCCCCTATTGTGGTTGTAACCTTGCCTGAGATAGCATATCCTGATGAAAGTGTTGTTGCACACGCCTGACTGCTCTGTCCCGATTCATTCCATGCAGCATCATAGGCAGAGACACTATAACAGTAATTAGTAGATGGGCTTAACCCTGTGTCAGAGGCAGAGGTAGTGGTAGCAGTCTTTAGATATGTCCCATTTCTATAAACCTTGTAGCCTGCAACTCCAACATCGTCTGTAGATGCAGTCCATGAAAGATTTATCTGGCTTGTTGAGACAGCAGTGGCTGTTAATCCGGTGGGAACAGATGGGGCAGTAGTATCTGTTATTGGCCCGTTTGCCTGTGCAAGCACAACAGAATAATCTATTACAGTAGCACTATAGTCGGCTAATGTATGGTCAAGTATCTCAACCTTAACTCCAACATTTGATTCAAGCCCTCCATATAATTTCCACCACGGATTTTTGCTTATGTCTGCTTCAAGTTTCAGGTAATCATAGATGTTTGCATATGGGCCAGCCACACCGTATATCATAAGATCAAGCTGAGGTCCTCCATATGCCTTGACCTCAGCACTTGCCGAAAGTGAGGGTGGATTATACGAGAATTCGTTTGAGAAAGTGCTTATAGGACTCCATGCTCCACTGCTGTATGACAGACCTGTGGTAAGAGATGCCGTTTGTGTCACATCTGTAGTTATTCCGACAGAGACAGAGCCGTCAAGACCGACATTCACAGTAGCAACTGGCACGATGATCACAGGAAGCCATCCAACCATTATTGTAATCGGTGCAAATTCAAGCTTTGCAATCTCAACCTTTTCATCCAGAGTAGCGGCTGCAATCTCCGTACTTGCTGAAATTGCGACCTCCTCGGTTGCAGTATTTGTGAACTCGAGCTGTTTTAACTGAAAATTATCGATCTCCATGCTAAAGTCAATATCCAGATTAAAGGAGATACCGCCGTCTGCGGTTATCTGGTCGTATGTTGTATTTTCATCTCCATCAGCATCATACAAGACTACATCATTCAGGTCATAAGACCATTCAAGCAGCGAAACGCTATTTTGGACTGTGTTGTTCTTTTTGAAGATTGCCTTTGCTATCTTACTCTTTCTCAGCGTTACTCCTTTCTTAAGAATCTTTGATGTTTAAATGTCGCTTTGAGTAAGGGTCTTACTTAGCTGGATTGTGCCTTTCTGTATAGCATCTGTAATTGTAGCCTGTGTGGTCTGAACCGTAACCTGATTGCCTGATGTTGAGACACTGGTTACTTTTCTAAGAAGACCATATGGTGTTAAGCTGGTCACATTAACAGCTATTACATCACCGGATTTTAAAGATTGCAGTTGTGTTGTGTTTTCTGAAAAGGTCAATGTAGAGCCGTCGCTCGAGACAGATGAAAGTTTTTGTGTTGTTGTATCGTCCAACACCTTAGTGGTTGATGGAATGACTGTGCTTTCGCTGCTTGAACCCGAACTCCCTCCTGTAGAACCCTCCTCGACTTTCACATCCCCGCCGCAGGTGGAGAGCATGATCAAAAGGGCAATGTAGAAGATGAGCCTGAAAAGGTTTTTATAATTTAAGAAAGATGCTCTATTTGTTTTTGTCTTGCCCATAGTTGCCCTCCTCAAAAGATTCTAAAAAAGATATAACACAAGCCCTGTCCCGATAGTAACAGGACTGTAATCTACTGTTGCCTTAGCCTTTCTGCTGCCGTTTGTAATATCTGCATCGAGCTTTAATGGTGTACCGCCGACCTCGACATAACCAAAGATATTTTTATAGATGGATAATTCGAGCCCGGCGAATCCGATAAAACTATTCCCTTTTATTTTTGTATCAACCCCTATGACAGATGCCTTTCTCTCAACATGGAAATAACCTGCTCCAATGTATGGATTAAGCCTCGACCAAAGATTGAATCTGTAAAACGCCCTTGCCTCATATGTTTTAAATGTCCCAGAACCATAAGTTCCCTGCAGGGCAAGATTCTTTAATGGCCAGAGGATCAGTGTTGGCCCCGCACTAAAATTCAGGGTGTCTGCAAAACCACCTATTCCGAGAAATTTTCTCTTAGCACCTTTGTGTGTTTGGGGATAAATAATTTCCGGTGTCTTTTCAACCTCTGTTTTCTCCACTGTAGGAGTTTCTCCGATGGCAGCCCCTATATTCCCCTCTCCCCTTGTGGGAGAGGGCAAGGGTGAGGGGGCATTATTATCATCTACCTTCGCGCCTGAGTGAGATATATCTGTTTCATCGGTCTTTGTGTCTCTTTGAGGCATAGATGTTTTATCAGGTTGTGATATCTGTTCTTGAGCGGTATCTTTTAAGGTAACCTCCTCCGGTTTTTTAGCCTTCTCACTTTGCTGTTGAGTAACTGTCTCCGGTCTGGTCTCCTCTTTAGAATTATCTTTGAGAACTGCAGATGACGGTTCTTCGGTATATGTGGTTTGTTTTTGGGATATTTCTACTTCGGGTTTTTGTTCAATCGTTACTGCCGGCATCTCAGCAGGTGGAGCGATATGGATTACCTCAGATTCATTGCCCTTCCGGCTGCTGACTTTTTCTTCTGCCTCGATAGGTTGTGATGCAGGTGACACTCCGGAACTTGATTTAACATATACCGCATAAAATATTTTATCCTTTACGACCTTCTTGCGAATGAAAGCATCCTTGCCTTCTTTTTTTAGCTTGGAAAGCAATTTTAATGCATTGCCTTCAATTGCGAATGCACCGATTTGCCTGGCATCAGATGTTTCAGATGAAACTTTATATGGGGGAAGAACAATTAAACAAAGAAACAGAATTATAAAAATTCGTGAGAATTTAAAGAAAATGTTGTTACTCATTAATGCAACCTTTTCCACCCTTTTTATATCCCATGCTAATTTCGGAACGCAGGAGAGAACTTTCGTCCTCTAACCCCCCCCCCTTATACACTTTTTACATTGTATTTGTCAAGAGTTTTGATATTTCTTTTGATATTTCTTGCAATTTTTAAGTAGTATTTCTGTGAGTTCTAAAGAACAAAGATTTCTGTGTTATAATTAACCATGCAAATTTATAAGAATATCTGCAGGGTATGCCACGGCGGGTGCGGTACCATCGTCTCGGTCGAAAATAATAAAGTCATAAATGTAAAGGGCGATGCCGAATCGCCTGTGAGTAAGGGATGGATGTGCATAAAAGGATTAAGTTCTCCTGAGATAGCGAACCATCCGGACAGGTTAAAGAATCCCCTTAAAAGAAAAGGGGGGCGCGGAAACGGTCAATGGGAAGTCATATCATGGGAACAGGCACTCGATGAGATTTCATATAGACTCGGGAAGATAAAAGGTGATTTCGGTCCTGAAACGATTGCACTCGGACAAGGGACAGGAAGACATCATTATATGCACGTTGTTCGATTTGCGAATCAACTCGGCGCGCCAAATTGGTATGAGCCCGGACTTGCACAGTGTTTCATACCAAGAATTACGGTATCTAATCTGACATATGGCAATTTTGTTGTAGCGGACTATTATGGAGAGGTCAACCCTTCCTGTATACTCTTCTGGGGACATAACCCTTTGATAACCAGTGCAGACAGCGAGCTTGCCATTGCAGTACACCGGGCATTGAGAAAGGGTTGCAGGACCATAGCCGTAGACCCCAGAAAGTCCGAGACGGCAGAAAAGTGTGAGATGTGGTTGCCCGTACGTCCCGGCACCGATGCAGCCCTTGCACTTGCCATGATCAACATCATTATTACGCGGGAACTTTATGATAAGGATTTTGTAGAGAAATGGACTGTAGGGTTCGATGATCTTAAAAGGCATGTATCTGTCTTTACACCCGAATGGGCCGAAAAGATCACATGGGTTAAGGCTGAAGATATTGTAAATGCAGCAACTCTTTATGCAACCAATAAACCGGCGGTTCTCGAATGGGGTGTCAGTATAGAACAGAATACGAATTCCCTTCATACGGCGAGGGCTCTCGCTATATTACGTGCAATCACAGGTAATATTGATGTGCCCGGAGGGGATATACTTGGAATGAATATATTGAAAAGCTATCCAGTCTTAAAGGATAAACTCTCCCCTGAATCCTCTAAGAAGAGGCTCGGTTATGAAGAATTCAAACTCCTGAGTGGGTGGCGGGCATACATGCCTTCTGCGCATATCCCGGCACTCTTTAAGGCAATGTGCGAAGGCGATCCCTATAAGATCAGGGCACTTCTCATATTCGGCAATAATCCCCTCTTAACGGTTTCAAACCCGAAGAGGGTTTATGAAGGGCTTATGAAACTTGACCTTTTGGTTGTAACAGACCTATTCATGACCCCTTCAGCCACACTTGCAGATTATGTGCTGCCTGCAGCCTTCTGGACAGAGATAGACCACCTTATGGGTTTCCCTCTGGTTGCAGAGAACTTTGCAGTTGCCCAGGCTAAAATCGCCCAAACAGGTGAATGCCGTCAGGATGAATGGATAATGGACGAACTTGCTAAAAGGCTCGATCTTCCGGGCTCCGATATGACATATAAAGAGATATTCGATTACCAGTTGTCCGATTTAGGTATTACCTTTGATGAACTCTCAAAGAAGGGATATTATTGTCCACCCGTCAAATATAGGAAATACGAAGAAAAGGGATTTCGTACACCGTCGAGGAAGGTGGAGCTTTTCAGTTCGGTTTTAAAGAGGATGGGATATGATCCGCTGCCGACATTTAAAGAACCGCCGGAGAGCCCTGTAAGCAATCCGGAATTGAGTAAGAAATTTCCTTATGTTTTGATAACCGGCAGCAGGAGAAGAGAATTCTTTCACAGCGAGCACAGGCAGATACCTACTCTCAGGAAATATCGGCCTGACCCATGTGCCGAGATACATCCGTCTGTTGCCGAGAAAATAGGACTAAGCGATAGTGATTGGGTAATCGTTTCTTCTCAGAGGGGTGAGATAAGAATGAAGGCAAGGCTAACAGAAAAAATACATCCGGCGGTAATAAGCATAGATCACGGATGGTGGTTTCCTGAGAGAGAAAAAGAAAATTTCGGTGTCTGGGAATCGAATGCCAATCTACTTACAAACGATTCTCCGCCTTATGACCCGGCATTCGGGTCTTATCAATTAAGGGGGTTACTCTGTAATATCAGGAAGGCCTGATGCAGTATTATTGTAGGGGCAAACCTATGTGTTTGCCCTTCATCTGATGCGGGTATAAAAGTAATACAGTATCCCGCTTCCAATGGAGAATGCTCTTATTGCGAGGAAAAAAGTAGATAACAGACCGACTGTAAAATCTTTACCTATTGTAGATAGAGAAAATGGCAGGGTAGAGATGATAAATGAAAGCATTGCTATTGCTGCAAAATACAAACTTTCTTGTGAGACTGTTGATAGGATAACAAAGAAGATTGCCGGGAATAAGGACATTATCTGGAACTTCATGCTCTGAGGTGTATAAGTATCCTTTACCATCTTCCCGGGGAATCTTTTATAGACGACCATCCTCCAGTATCCACGCCAGAATTTCTGTCGCATATATTTACGCACGGTATCGGGGTGCCGCAGATGGAATACGATTGCATTAGGGTTAAATACCATTTTGCAGCCGGCAGAAGACAGTTTATACGAAAGATCGGTATCTTCATTATTTGCAACCGGAAATGATTCGTCAAAACCATCCATTTTCCGGAAGATATCACGTTTGAATGCAGCCGAATATGTATCCACCATATCGATAGATTCAGCCTTCTTAAGCATCTCAAACCTTTCCTCAAACTCTGCCTGTGCAAACCTTGCAGTCAGGGATTTCTGATTGGTCTTATAAGCCCCTTTTACTGCAACCACATCAAGGCTTCCGAATGGTTTTACCATCTCTTCTATCCAGTTTCGATTCGGTACGCAGTCCGAGTCGGTGAAGAGAATTATATCGCCTACAGCTTCTTTTGCGCCGTGATTCCTTGTGGCAGCAGGTCCCTTGTTAGGCTGCCATATATATTTAACCGGGAACTTTTTAATTATCCCGGCAGTGTTATCCGTAGAGCCATCGTCGACCACTATGACCTCGTACTCTCCTCCGTCTATCGATTGGTGTACGAGTGCATTTAGACATTCTCCAATAGTATTGTTTGCATTATATGCAGGGACTATTATGGAATATTTTATCACTCTGAAATGATAACAAATAAAAGGCCGTGCAGCAAGAACCGCATGAAAAGTGCAGCGATTCCGCAATAGAATAAAACTGTGATATAATTGTTTAAAAGTTTATGGGTACGGGATTTGAAAAGACAACTGAAGAACTCATAGAAGGATATTTTAAAAAAGCCGAAGGCAAAAAATATCTTAATAGGATCGGCATAAAGTTATAGAGTGAAAAATACTGCAAAACATAGCCTGAAAAAATCAAAGGTTAACAGAGGACTTGATCCAGCGATAGTTGAGAATATACTCTGGTTCAGCAAATTTACGCCTCTGGAGAAGATAAGATATTGTGAGAAACAGGAAAAATGGTTTAAATGGGTAAAGACATTTAAGCCGCGGGGAAAAACAAATGCTGTTTGATTTTGAAGAGATAATAGGTGAACTAAATAAACAAAGAATTAGGTATATATTAGTAGGTGGACGGGCTGCTGTTTTTTACGGTTCTCCTCGATTTACATATGACTATGACTTCTGGGTGCATCCAGAGGATAAGAATAAACTTTTTGATCTTTTTGAAAATGAGTTTGGATTTGAGCCGAGCAGGGGCAGAGAAGAAAAAAGACCGATTTTTGTTTTCTATTCCGACAGCGGAGACAAAGTTGATGTCTTTATTGCCAGAAAGATTACTAACAAGGATGGTGAAACTATTAGTATTGATGAGTGTTTAGCGAATTCTAAAGAGATAAGAGAACCTAAATCTGATTTTTTTGTAAGGGTTCCTTCGATCGATGATCTAATAAAACTAAAGAAGATGGGTAAGCGGCCGAAGGATATTGAAGACATCGAATATCTTGAGACGATAAAAAGATTAAGGAAGAGAAAGATATTGCACAAGAGGCTATAGCAGTAAACACATCCGATAACACTGCATACATCACTGCATCTTCATCTAACACCTCCAAGAAGTCTTCTAAAGACAACAAAGACGGCAACAACGGCAGCGCCAACGAAGAAAAAGGAATTCTCTACAAAATAGATTCGGACGGCAATATCCTTAATACAATCGAGATAGACAAAGACCCGCAAGGCATTGCAATCAACCCCAATAAAAATCAGGCAGTCATAGCAATCGAGAAAGACAAGAAGCTATTAATCCTTTCACTCGACAACCTCTCTTCTATTCCCCCCTATCAAGGGGGGACAGAGGGGGGTGTAAACACTATATCTTTATCCCACAGACCAAAACTCGTTTCCCTTGTCACTGACACTGAAAGGGCAGTTGTAGTAGCCGGAAAGGCAGAAGGGGAGGGGAAGCAGAACCAAATTCTCATAATAGACCTGAATACCGGAACTATTTCATATACCATCGAATTAAAAAACGAGATAAAGTCAATCGCAGTTGACACCGAAAAAGACCTCGCAGTAGCAGTATCGGAAAAAGAGATCAATGTCATAGACATAAACACAGGCGAGATTAACTCACCTATTAATTCAGAAAATTACTGTAGCACTTCTGATCTGTCGCTCTGTCGCTCTAACGCTTGTAGTTCTGTCGCACTGTCGAACTGTCGCACTAACTCCATTGCCATCAACCAATCCACCCACATCGCAGTAATTACAGAAGACGAAGGCGTTTTGCTTCTTGATTTGAATTTGCTGACTGCTGAAAG
>JACQXD010000046.1 GCA_016208875.1 Nitrospirota bacterium | reverse complement strand
GTAACGCTGAAAAATCACCATGCGCAAGACAAGAAGCAACTTGCACGTTTGGTGCTCGGAGCCCTCAGGCAAATGCAAAAAAATCCAAAACTAATTAAAAATTTCTTTGAGAATTATTTAACATGATTAATGCAACGAACTATATTCTGTATCCCCGTTCCACTCGAATCAGTCACCCTTCCTGAGATTGAGCCTCCCAAAGCCAATACAGCGTCTATATTCGGAGTTGTATTTCCAGCCGTTACCGACACAAGGTCTGCTGTTGAATATGTCCTGTCGCTATAGTATTCACTGATATAACCTAAACTGGTTCCATCGAACTGAACCTTATAGTTTCCTGTCGGGATGTAACCTGCTGTGTAGTTACCATTCGTATCAGTATATGTGTTTGAAATGTAGTTATTGTTCGTATCATAAACATACACCAACACATTCTGTATGCCATTAGTGCCATCGGTTACCCTTCCCGAAATAAAGCCAGCTAAGGCCAATTCTGCATCTATTCCAGTCGTTGTGTCTGGGGCCGTTACTGATACCGTATCAGCGGTAATAAAATCAGTCTTATCGTTATAGTATTCACCTACATATGCTCCACTCCCGTCTAGAAACCAAACTTTAAAGCTTCCTGTTGGAATGCCCTTTGCTATATAATTACCATTTAAATCAGCAGATGCAGTTGATACCCACTCAATGCTGTCATTTGCATCATAAACATATACAAAAGAGAAATTCTGTATCCCCGTCCCACCGGAATCAGTTACCCTTCCGGAGATAGAACCCCCCAATGCCAATACCGCATCTATTCCTGTAGTTGTGTTCGGTGCTGTTACTGGCACAAGGTCAGCAGTTGAATATGTCTTATCATTATAAAATTCGTTGATATAACCTACACTGGAACCACCGAACCAAATCTTATAACTTCCAGTTGGAATACCACTTACCGTATAGTTGCCGTTTGAATCAGTATCTGTGTCAGATGATATTACGTTATAATAACCAGTGGAGTCATCAACCACGATCCACACATTCTGTATCCCGGTTCTGCCGGAATCGGTAACCCTTCCCGAAATAGAACCTGTTGCATGTGCAATCACAGGTAAAAATATAACAAGAGCCGCAACCATTAAAAACATAAATCGTACCTTGTTTGTCATGACAATTCCCTCCTATATATAAAATAAAGACGGTTTCAAGTTTTTAGTTTCACTCCCATTTGACTTCATTTCCTCCAATTTGATAAACTTTTTATCGGAGGTGTAAGATGCCTAAGACTGCAAATACCATTAATGAAGCTGAATATATTAAGGAAATGCTTCCAGTGCTCTCCGAGACTGCTCTGAGGGAATTGAGGACTTTTACAGATTACCTTGCCGATAGGGAAAGAAGACGTAAGGCTCTGGTTGAACGGGTTTTGAAAGCTGAAAAAGAAAAACCCATCCGCTTTAAAGCCGTAAAAGATGCGATGAAGGCAATCAGGGATGAAGCGGGAATTTGATTTCTCGCCTTCTTTTCTCAAAAAAGCAGGAAAGCTTCTCCAAAAGAATCCGCAGTTGGACCCTATATACGAAAATACTCTCAATAAGCTTATTAACGATCCATTTGATTCGAGACTCCACACCCATTTATTGACCGGCAATCTCAGGGGCAGATATGCATGTTCTCTTACCCATGAACTGCGAATCGTATTTACCTTATCCGGTAACATAATCCATCTCCTCGACATCGGCAGCCATGATGATGTTTATTAGTTCCCAGTTTTTAGTCTCCAGTTCTTAGTTATCATTTGACTTCATTTCCTCCAAACAGTTTTTTTGACAGAACATTTTTATTGTGGTAAATTTAGAATATAGATAGTAACGGAGATGTGCTGTCTGCCAAAGCCCACCGATGAATTTTAATTCCCCTTTCTTAATTAGTTTTTTTTAAGAAAAAATCCTGCTATTACATTATTCGTATTCTTTTACTATTGTCAATTCAAAAAATTACGATATAAATTGATTTAGCTTTTATTATCGTAAATTTTTACGATTTTTCCATTATTTTCTTACATTATTGACATTTTACGGCTATGAACGTAATTTTCTACTATGACATGGGTTGAAAGGCTTAAGAAGGCAATGAGCGATAAGGGCATAAATCCGTATCGCATAGAAAGAGACCTGCATATCTCGGAAGGAACTATTAGGGCATGGTTGAGGGGAGATATTTCATCTCCGACCGCTGATCTCCTGTCACAGGTTTGTAATTATATCGGCGTCAACGTTATCTGGATATTAGAGGGAAAGGAAGAATACGCCCCTTCCTTCAGAGATGATGTTCAAAAGATATCGGAAAAATTAGAGGCATACGGAGAAAGGCATCCTGAGAAGCTAAAGAAAGCGATAAAATTGATAGAACAGATGTTGTTATTTGGAGAAGATGAAGTGCAACCCCTTCATAAGAAGGCGCGAAGAAAATCGGTTTAAAATTTCTGTTTGTCTCCTTACCCAAACTTCTCGATAAACCCCTTTGCACAAAGAACCTATTTTTGTTGGATTTGTGACGCTGGATTTTGTGGTATAATGGACTAAAATATTTTGAAGGAGGGAAGTCGTATGCCTCATGCTGCTATCAGATATGTATCAGATGATAAGGGCAAGGTACAGGGGGTATTAATCCCTATAGAGTTATGGCATTGTCGCTTAAACATGAACTGTCCGGATGCTGGTCAAGACGCATAGATGATGTACACCGTATTGTTTATGAAGTCTTAGATCATCTTCAAAACATATTTCTGTAAGAGAATTATTCCCTCAGGCTGAAGAGATACTCCTTCAGTTTTCCTCTCAAGAATTACAACTCATAAAAAATGCGTTACTTTATTAAGATAGACAGTTACTCTGCCCTTAAGCAAATATAATGAGCCTATCCTTTCCTATGATATTCCTGAATGGACTTTATGGACATCCCCTTTTTAAGCAGCATTTCTATTGCATTAACAACGGCTCTTGCACCGGATACAGTCGTTGTGTAAGGAACCCTATATTGAAGCGCACTTCTCCTTATAGAGAAGGAATCCTTTTGTGCCTGTGCATCGCTCACGGTATTGATAATAAAATTGACCTCCCTGTTCTTGATCAGGTCAACTATATGCGGTCTTCCTTCTTTGACCTTATTTATAACCTCTACCTCTATCCCCTTGTTTTTCAGATGCTGTGCAGTTCCCCGTGTTGCGATAACGTCGAATCCCATGTCATGAAGACGTCTTACGACCTCGCATATCCCTTCCTTGTCTTCATCCCTGACGCTTATCACGATCTTTCCTGCGATCGGTATCCTGTTATTACATGAGAGCTGAGCCTTTGCATAAGCGGTTCCGAAATCTTCGTCTATACCCATAACCTCGCCTGTTGATTTCATCTCGGGTCCCAATATCGTATCCACTCCGCTGAACCTATCAAACGGGAATACGGCTTCCTTGACAGCAACATGTTTTATCTCCTTTTCTCCGGTCAGACCGAGGTCCTTCAGGGTCTTTCCGATCATAACCTTTGCAGCAAGTTTTGCCAGAGGCACACCGGTCGCCTTACTTACATAAGGTATGGTCCTCGATGCCCTCGGATTAACCTCAAGTATATAGATATCGTAATCTTCTGCAGCCCCCTCTCCCTTACCCTCCCCCTCGAGGGGGGAGGGGTGGGTGGGGGTGGCTTTTTTTACCGCAAACTGAATATTCATCAGTCCGATAACATTAAGTTCCTTTGCCAGCGCCCTTGTCTGCATTTTAATTTCGTTTACTATCCATTTATTCAAAGAATAAGGTGGTAATGAACATGCGGAATCTCCTGAATGTATCCCTGCCTCTTCAATATGCTCCATAACACCTCCGACTATTACATCAACGCCATCGGAAATTGCATCAACATCTACCTCAACTGCGCCCGCAAGGTATTTGTCAATCAGTACCGGATGTTCGGGAGACGCCTTAACTGCCCTCTCCATATAATCAATGAGTGAGTTTTCGTCGTAAACAATCTCCATCGCCCTGCCTCCAAGCACATATGAGGGTCTTACCATTACCGGATAACTGATTTTTTCTGCGGCAGATACGGCTTCTTCGGCAGACATAACCGTCTCGCTGTCGGCCTGTTTTAGATTGAGTTTATGAAGAAGTTCTTTAAACCTTCTTCTATCCTCTGCCCTATCTATTGAGTCGGGAGAGGTACCTAATATCTTTACGCCTTCCCTGTTTTTCAACCTCGATAATACTTAAGACATCCTCAATTGTGAGAGGTTCAAAATAAAGCCTGTCGGCAGTATCGTAATCCGTGCTCACGGTTTCAGGATTACAATTTACCATTATTGTTTCGTAACCGAGTTCTTTCAAGGCAAACACCGCATGGACACAACAATAATCAAACTCTATCCCCTGTCCTATCCTGTTTGGACCTGAGCCGAGAATAACAACCTTCTTGCGGTTGGTAGGGTTGGCTTCGGACTCCGCAACAGAAGTGTCAGAGTGACAGAGGGTCAGAGTATCAGAGTCTTTTTCTTTGATACTTTGATACTTTGATACTTTGATACTATAAAAGGGTTCTTCATACGTCGAATACATGTAAGGCGTATATGCTGCAAATTCTGCAGCGCAGGTATCAACCATCTTATAAACAGGTTTTAATCCTATTTCATTTCTTAATTTTCTTATCTCCACCTCCGTCTTGCCCGTCAGTTCGGCAATACGTCTGTCGGAGAAACCAAACTGTTTTGCCCTACACAAAACAGTAGTGTCAGAGTGACAGGGGGTCAGAGTATCAGAGTCTTTTTCTTTGACACTTTGATACTTTGATACTTTGATACTTTCTTCGATTTCCACAATCTGTTTGATGTTATTCAAGAACCACGGATCAATCCATGTAAGTTCGTAAATATCGTCTATGGACATGCCATTTCTTATCGCCTGTACAACATACCATATCCTTTCTGCATTCGGTATCTTAAGCTTCGAGTTAAGTTCGGCATTGCCTATATGAATTTCTTCGAATCCATAACTGCCGATCTCAAGACTCCTCAATGCCTTCTGAAGCGACTCCTTAAAAGTCCTTCCAATAGACATAACCTCTCCTACGGATTTCATCTGTGTAGTCAATGTAGGATCGGCGTTAGGGAATTTCTCGAATGCAAACCTTGGGACCTTTGTAACTATATAATCTATTGTAGGCTCAAAAGATGCGGGGGTTTCTTTGGTTATATCATTGGGGATTTCTTCCAATGTAAGTCCAATTGCAAGCTTTGCAGCAATTTTTGCGATTGGGAATCCCGTTGCCTTCGATGCAAGTGACGATGACCTTGAGACCCTCGGATTCATCTCGATCACAACCATTCTTCCGTCTTTGGGGTTCAATGCAAACTGAATATTCGAGCCGCCCGTATCCACTCCGATCTCCCTGATAATCGCTATCGAAGCATCACGCATTCTCTGATATTCCTTGTCGGTAAGTGTCTGGGCAGGCGCAACTGTAATTGAGTCCCCAGTGTGTACCCCCATCGGATCGAAGTTTTCTATAGAGCAGATTATCACAACATTGTCTTTTGTATCACGCATAACTTCAAGCTCATATTCCTTCCACCCTATAACGGATTGTTCAACCAATACCTGACGAACAGGACTGAGTTTTAACCCTTTATCGAGAAGTTCCGTATATTCCTCGATGTTATAGGCAATGCCTCCGCCCGTGCCTCCGAGCGTAAACGAAGGTCTGAGAATTGCCGGGAACCCGATATACTCAACAGCATCAAGACCTTCTTTCATGGTTCCAACATTAGCGCTCTCCAGTACTTCAAGCCCTATCCTGCTCATTGCTTCTTTAAAGAGTTCCCGGTCTTCCGCCTTTTTTATTGCATGGAGTTTTGCCCCGATCAGTTCGACATTATATTTTTCGAGAATGCCGTTCTCGGCGAGTTCGACGGCAAGGTTAAGTGCAGTCTGTCCGCCCATAGTGGGAAGCAATGCATCCGGTCTTTCTTTTTTTATTATTAGCTCGATGATCTCGGATGTTAAAGGCTCTATATACGTTGCATCCGCTATCTCCGGATCGGTCATAATAGTTGCAGGGTTGGAGTTAACAAGAACTACCTTGTAGCCTTCCTCACGCAATGCCTTGCATGCCTGCGTTCCGGAATAATCGAATTCACAAGCCTGACCGATTACTATCGGCCCGGAACCTATTAATAATATAGTTTTGATATCAGTTCTTTTTGGCATTGTATTTAAGTGTCAAAGTATCATAGGGTCAAAGTGTCACAGCTTAATGTTCTGAATTTTTATGCCTGACGCTTTTAGTAAATGCATTTAGCATTAGCCCTATCTCAATACGCAACTCCTCCAGTCTTAGATATTCTTCTCCGCTTATAAAATTTAGTTCCCTCACAACTTCCAACAGATAATCTGTTTCTACAAGAGACCTATTTGCTATGTTAAGAAAACTTAAAAATTCCTTTTTGCTGCTGCTTGCATGTCCCTCTACTACATTCAAGGGTATAGAAAAAGACGATCTTCTAATTTGAGAAGTTAAACTATACAAATCTTCCTTTGGAAATTTATTGCTTATCTTATAAATCTCCATTGCAAATTTATGTGCCTTTTCCCATATCTTTAGTTTTTTATATCCTTTTTTTTCTGTCATGCCTTTGTTATTCTTGACCTTCTGCTGCTTATTTTTTCAACTCTGATACTCTGACCCTCTGATACTTTTTATATTCTTTTGCTTTGATACTTTGATACTCTGACCCTTTGACACTATGACCACAATCGGAGGTTCCTCACTCGCAGGCGTTGCCCACGCACACGTCATCACATTAGGCTTGTCTTTCTTAGATATGCTCGTAAGAAAGAACGCCATCTTCGGATGGAGAAGGTAGTAAATGTCGGATTTAATTTGTTTTAGCATTTCATTTAACTGGCAACAACCAAGTCGTTCCTATTCCTTTTGAATAAAAAAGAGCATTATGTCTTAATGGAGCACTATAAATCAATGAAGTATTAACTGGATTAGTAGCCCAATAAAGATAAAGCCCAAAAGTTTGGGGTTTAGTCCCCATTGGTGAAATTAAACAATTGTATTTTGAGTAATTTCCATTGAGAATAGACTTTAATCTTTGTGCCACTAATAATGGATCTCTGGAATCAATATAGCGAATGTTTGACTCTCCAACAATATTTATAATTTCTTTATTCATTTCTTCAGTCCTACCTTCCCATTCTGGGTGATATGCTGGCTTGGGTATAAAAAGTATACATTCGGTAGGGTCTATATTTTCTAATAATCCCATTGCTCGATCACCTTCATAGCCAAGCATTATGGCTAATAAGCAATCCTTTGAGAAATCATAATTCCCAGAAAAAAGTGGAATAGAGAATATCTCTTTTATGCCAAAGGATAATGGTTGAAAAAGCTCAGTTATATATTCTTCTGGTTCCGTATATATAAATCTACACTTGCTAAGAAGACCTTCGAAATCTAAAGCTTTCAATATAATTAACAGATGCCACTTTATAAAAGTGCTAACATCAATCGTAATCTTAGGTGATTCACCACTTCCAATGTATTGTTTGATATCATTAAGGAGTTCACTCAGTATGGGTATCGGAGATCCTTCGTCAATTGAAAATTCCTTTATCTCACCAACGACCTTTAAGCGATGTCTCATTTCCTTTAGGTGATCTTCCCTTTTATCATTCTTATGAGAATACTTTAAAAGGAATACAGCATTTGCTTTATAGGCAGCGTCTATTTTTTTAATAGATCCAAGACATCTTTCTTCGTGGCTTCCTGAACAAATAAATATATTATCAGGTTCATCATGAATGGTTGTGATTATCTTTGCGAGTTCTATAAGGTTACTCATTTGCTATTCTGTAACTTCCTCTTTATCAAATAATGGGTTTTTTTCTGTTAGTCTTTGCCTTTCTTGAAGGTTCTTTTTTACTGCTTCTCTTTTATCGGCAGTTATAAGATATGATAACTCCTTCACTGAAAACCTACATCTACCCCATCTTGCTCGATGACTTATTTCTAACGCAGGCGTATAAACCCTATTTAGAACATAATCTTTTGTTCTAATGCCAGTTGTTTGCTTAGGGCGATAAGAGCTTGTTTCTTTCCTTTCGTAAAGAATAGATTCCCTTACACCATGTGTAAAAAAGTTATTTATAAGATGCCATTCCTTATGAGCTAAATTATGAGGGTCTTTAACACTAATACTTAATGTTTCAGGCTCGCTCGAATGAAATAGTAATCGCTCTCTGAAAATATCACCGATATCTGTTACAAACTGATACATAACTTCTCCATTTATTCCTCCATAAGCTTCAACATTCTTATGGATTTTTTCCAAATACCCTTTTGAAACAATACGAGCTGCCCAACTTTGGTCTTCTTCGGAAATCTTTTGTCCATCTCTTACACTTGTCCCTCTTCCTTCAGCCCGATATACCGCCATACCTAAAAGATTCAAAAATACTCTGATTATCCCTGAAGACAGGTAAGTATACGTATCAAATCCAGCATAAACTTTTTCACGGGATGTCCTTCCTTCAACTTTTTCTTTTTTCCGTAGTAACCTAAAGATAGCGGCAATTTCTAACTTACTACGGAATTCTTTTATCTTGTCTTCTCTGAATCGCTTCCCAGCAATTTCTTTTATATATTCATCTATTGTTTCTTGAGGCAATTCTGGCGAAGAAGGAATGTCTAAGAGATTTTCAATATCCGTTTCCTTATACCCCTCTAAAGATAATAAGGTAGCACATATCTTTTTAAATAATTTTTTATATTGTGCAAAATCTGTATCACTAAATAAATCATAATCTAATGTGATTTCATCACATTCGCCTGTTTTAAACTGCAATGGTTGACCTTGCAAGGTCATATTAGTAAACATTCCTTCATATTTGAGACCCACTTTAACAACAACATTATTGAAGGTTTTAACCCATTCATTGATTATTACTTGCTGATATGGAAAAAGATTTTCGAATTCGTCCAGAAGAAGATATAACTTTGTATTTTGCAAAGCTGTGATATTATCAATGAATATTTTGCTTGCATGATCTAAAAAATCTGAGCCAGTTGTTGCCCAATTAGGCGTTATAGCGTTACATGGAGGCAGAGTTATTTTTTGCAAATAATCTTTTATCTTATCTATTTCTATGTCGAGGATAGATATCAAATCGGTGAATGTTGTAATTGTCATTAATGGATTTATTTTTTTAGCAATTAGGGAGGAAATATTTTGCTCTGATGCATTAGAGATGCCTATTATCCCAATTTCTTGAAGATGCTTTAGTTTCATTAAAATAGCCTTTAGAATTTTAAGATTAAGTTCATTCAAAAAAATTGTTCGAGCAGCACTTATTCCTGAGCTTATAATCGGTTCGTCTGATATGCCTTTATTTAGCTTTTCCCAGAGATCTCGATAAAGAATGTAATCCATTGATATTCCAACATTTAAATTTTTCTTTAATGACTGATACCCTTGAACAAAAAATTGTGACATATTCTTAAAATACTCATAAGCTATAAGCATTCTTTGTTTTGACATTCGTTCGATTTTCTTTAAAAACCGATCCATACTATCTATGCCAACATCTTT
>JACQXD010000045.1 GCA_016208875.1 Nitrospirota bacterium | reverse complement strand
AACACAGGTCAAAACATACAAGAAATTTAGAACTCTCGTGGAAAAATGGGTTGACCTTGCTATTGAACACTCTAAGCTCAAAATAGACTTGGCCAACCGTAATCAGCTAAAATGACTGAAAAAACTCGGTACTCTCAAGTTAATTATCATCCCGGCCTTCGAATGGAACATCCTTTCGAACTCGAAGAGATTGAAGAAAGTCTTCCGGGAATAATTGAATGCTATGTCCCTGTCTCAGATATAGAATTCAATCCTCATTCTGTGATGTCCTCAGAAAATTCTCCGGAAATGGCTGGTGATTTTCTGTCAACAAAACCTGACACACGCACAAAATATATGTATAGTGGCAACACTATCGGTCCCGTTCCCATTTCATCGCCATTCGATAAAACAAAGTTCATAGATCAAATAATCTCATACAACGATCAATCAATCGAAGAAGGGTGGATTGATAAACAAGAAGTAATTGATTATACAAAAGCTGAACTTGCAAAGATAAAAAACAATCTGCATGACAAAAACTTAATGAACCTGCTTGTCGGGAATCCTTCTGACCCCCTCTTTGGAAAACCAGGGGTTAGGGGAGATTTATTGAAAATTTATTTATTCAAAAATCCCCCTTCATCCCCCTTTGCCAAAGGGGGAATATAAGGACACCCCACAGCAGAGACTGTGGGGTATTGAAAATTTAATAAAAAAATTTCTAAGTCAGATAGAAGATTATTACAAAAAGGGTATGATGCTCTCCGAGGCATACGTCTTGTTGTCATATAATCTTGTTTATCTTAGCCGGGACAGGATAATTTTTAAGAAATAAAGTTTAAGAAATGAATATGAGAACTGATAGAGGGAAATTTTCTCGGGTTAAAAAACAAGCTCACATGCTGTATCTCACGCAGATGTTACACTGATAAGTTTAAAATACAAAAACCGGACATTTCTAAATTGGCGTAATAGTAATCCGAAGTTTCTTGACTTACATTAAAAATCTCGGATATGATACAAATCCGGAGTAAAAATGAGAGTAGCAATCGGCAGCGATCATGCAGGTGTAGAGCTTAAAAATGAGATTGTCTCCATCCTAAACGAGATGAAGATAGAATGCATTGACCTCGGCACAAACGGTCCGCAGTCCGTGGACTACCCGGATTTTGGTGACAAGGTCTCCAGAGAGGTTTCATCCGGCAAAGTTGACAGGGGAATCCTTATATGCGGTACGGGAATAGGAATGTCTATCGTTGCAAATAAGTTCCCGAAGATAAGGGCATCTCTCTGTAATGATCTTTTCACCGCAAAGATGAGCAGACTCCACAACGATGCAAATATCCTTGTAATAGGTGGGAGGATTGTGGGCAAAGACCTTGCAAAAGAGATCGTCACGGTATGGTTCGGCACAGAGTTCGAAGGCGGCAGACATGCCAATCGTCTCGGTAAGATAAAACTGATAGAGGAACGCTTTTTAAAAAAATGAACTTTGAAAGACTTAAACTCTCCGACCCTCAGGTTTATGCTTCGATCCGAAAAGAGATAGAAAGGGAACGGGAAAAGATCCTCCTTATTGCATCCGAAAACTATGCGAGTCCTGCAGTTCTTGAGGCCCAGGGTTCCATATTCACCAACAAGTATGCCGAGGGATACCCAAAGAAACGGTACTACGGCGGATGCGAGTATGCAGATGTAGTCGAAACCCTTGCTATAGATCGGGCGAAAGAACTCTTTGGTGCAGAACACGTCAATGTCCAGCCCCATTCAGGTACGCAGGCAAATATGGCGGTCTATTTTGCGTTTCTTAACCCCGGTGACACCATCTTAGGGATGAGTCTGAGTCATGGAGGACATCTCTCACATGGTGCATCCGTAAACTTTTCCGGAATCCTTTACAAAAATATTCCGTATTGTGTGAACAGAGAGACAGGGCTTATTGATTATGACGACGTCCGAAAACTTGCAATAGAAAAGAAGCCCAAAATGATACTTGTCGGCGCAAGCGCATATTCGAGGATACTTGATTTTAAGACCTTTGCCGGGATCGCAAAAGAGGTCGGTGCTTATCTGATGGCGGATATAGCACACATTGCCGGGCTCGTAGCAGCCGGGCTGCATCAATCTCCGGTACCATATGCAGATTTTGTAACAACGACAACCCATAAGACCCTTCGCGGACCGAGAGGCGGAATGATAATGTGTAGGGCAGAGTATGCAAAGGCCATTGATAAGATGATATTCCCCGGTATTCAGGGAGGCCCTTTGGTCCATGTGATCGCTGCAAAGGCGGTTGCCTTGAAAGAAGCACTTAGTGAGGAATTCAAGACTTATCAGGGAAATGTCATAAAAAATGCCCAGATACTCTCGGGAGAATTGATAAAGAGAGGCTTTAAAATAATATCGGGTGGAACGGATAATCACTTAATGCTCGTTGACCTTAACAATAAAGGGATAACGGGAAAAGATGCCGAGGAGGCACTCGATATTGCGGGTATAACCGTGAATAAGAATTCTATCCCTTACGATGAACGTCCTCCTGCAATTACAAGCGGCGTGAGACTCGGAACGCCTTCGGTTACTACAAGAGGGATGAGGGAAACCGAGATGTCGGAAATAGCGGAAATAATAGACGAGGCGTTGAAATCTATAACAGATGCAACAAGGCTTAAAGAACTGAGGCAGAGATCCGAGGACATCTGCAAAAGATTTCCGATATATTAAACTTTAGATGCACGATACACGATACAAGATAAAAAAATCATGCATCATGCATCATGTATCATGGAAGTTACTATGAAGTGTCCATTTTGCGGGAATATTGAAGATAAGGTAATAGATTCGAGGCCCAGTAAGGAAGGTGATGCGATCCGCAGAAGACGGGAATGTCTTAAATGCGGCAAGCGGTTTACCTCCTATGAGCGGGTTGAAGATATAATACCTATGGTCGTAAAAAAGGACGGACGCCGGGAATCGTTTGACAGGGTAAAGATACTTGGAGGACTTAAAAAGGCCTGCGAGAAGAGACCCGTCGGAATAGAGGCGATAGAAAGTATTGTGGATTCGATCGAGCAAAAACTTATTAGCCTTGGGACGAAGGAGATACCGAGTGCATGGATCGGAGAAGAGGTAATGTCTTCCCTGAAAGAACTCGATAAGGTTGCCTATGTCAGGTTTGCATCCGTTTACAGACAGTTCAAAGATATTAATGAGTTGATGAATGAAGTAAAGTCTCTATTTGAACATAAGAAGGAGAAATAACCAATAACCAAATAACAATAACCGTAACTATTCAGTTACGAGTGGACAAGCAAATTCCCCTCTTTGGAAAAGAGGGGTTAGGGGAGATTTTATTGAATGATTTCTGCATTATATAAAAATCCCCCTACATCCCCCTTTGCCAAAGGGGGAATAATCCACCTTTCACTGAAGGGTTACCAATAACCAAACTTGGAATTTGGTTATTGATGATTGGTTATTATTTGTAGTTTGGAATTTGGTGATTGGAATTTATTAGTTAAAGGAGGATACTAAAATGGATTGGGGATTAAAAAATCGTCTTTCCCGGATAATCAAATCCGACGGTAAGACTGTAATGCTTGCTGTAGATCATGGATATTTTCTCGGTCCGACAACAGGGCTCGAAGATGCGGGTAAGACTGTTAAACCGCTGTTGTCCTATGCCGATGCATTGATGCCTACGAGAGGGATCGTCCGCACATCGGTTGACCCTGCTACCGATACGCCCATAGTTCTGAGGGTATCTGGCGGGAATAGTGTTCTCGAAGAAGATCTATCCAATGAGGGGTTAACGGTTTCTATGGAGGACGCAATCAGATTGAATGCAGCCGCAGTAGCGATCTCCATCTATGTCGGTTCACCAAACCAAAAAGAGACCCTTTTGAATCTGACAAGGCTTATTGATAAAGGCCACCGCTATGGAATACCTGTTCTTGCAGTTACTGCAGTAGGTAAAAATATGGGCAGGGATACAAGGTATCTTGCACTGAGCTGCAGGATCGCTGCCGAACTCGGTGCACATTTTGTAAAGACATACTATTGTGATGGATTCGAAAAGGTCGTAAAGACCTGCCCCGTTCCATTGGTAATGGCAGGCGGAAAGAAGCTGCCTGAACTTGAGGCACTCGAACTCACATATAACGCTATAAAACGCGGGGCGGCCGGCGTAGACATGGGGAGAAATATCTTCCAATCCGACGCTCCCGTAGCTATGATACAGGCTGTTCGGGCAATAGTTCACGATAATGCTACTCCCCAAAGGGCTTATGATATATATAACAGCATTAAGGCTGCTTCTAAGAGAGGTAAAAAATCGAAGCTTAAGGGTGTTACTGCAAGCAAACAAGAACTGAGCAAACATTAGAAGATACTAATGATTCGTATCCATTCAGTCACGAGTGGATAAGCAAATTCCCCTCTTTGGAAAAGAGGGGTTAGGGGAGATTTTATTGAATGATTTCTGCATTATATAAAAATCCCCCTACATCCCCCTTTGCCAAAGGGGGAATAATCCACCCTTCACTGAATGGTTACAATGACCCGGCAATTCTCGTGATTGAAAAACATGGGATTTTCTGTTAAAATTTTAAATGGGAGAAACCAAAAAGGCCGGACTTCTTCTGAGAAGCGTTTCTAAGACTGTTGATTTTATCATTGTGGCGGCAGCAGAAGAGATGGTTCCCAGATCCGGATTTTTTGCAGGGCTTGCTTATCTATTCATCAGCGACAGCCTCTTTGGAGGAAGGAGTATCGGGAAAAAACTTATGGGATTGAGAGTTGTTTCCACTATTACCGGTAACGCATGTTCGCCCAGAGAATCGATATTGAGAAACTTCGTGTTATGTATCGGCGTAATACTGTGGAAGATTCCGGTAGTCGGCTGGATTTTTATGATCATCATTCCGGCATTTGAATTTTTAATGATGCTCGGCAGTAAAGAAGGAATGCGGCTGGGTGATGAGATTGCAAAGACGAGAGTTGAAGAAAAGTAAGTACAAATAGTTGAAAGCTGACAGCTAATAGCTTTAAAAAGGAGAAAAAATGTTTTTAAATAATATACTTGGGTGGTTCTCGAATGATCTTGCCATAGACCTTGGTACGGCAAATACGCTCGTGTTTGTAAAAGGTAAGGGCATTGTTTGCGATGAACCATCCGTAGTTGTTATCAGAAGGGATGATAAAAGACCTGTAGCCGTCGGAACCGAGGCAAAGAAGATGCTCGGCAAGACCCCATCAAATATCATAGCCATAAGACCGATGAAGGATGGCGTTATAGCGGATTTTGACGCCACAGGGGAAATGCTTAAATATTTTATTGCAAAGGTGCATAACAGGCGCGGCTTCGTATCGCCCCGTGTAATTATCGGCGTACCATCGGGTATAACCCAGGTTGAACAGCGTGCTGTTAAAGATGCAGCACAGGCATCGGGTGCGAGAGAGGTTTATCTTATCGAGGAACCAATGGCTGCTGCGGTAGGCGTAGGTCTTCCGGTCGGCGAACCTGCCGGTAACATGATCGTCGACATCGGAGGAGGCACCACCGATATTGCGGTCATATCACTCGATGGTATCGTATACAGCAAAGCCGTAAGAGTGGGCGGTGATAAGATGGACGACGCGATTATAGCTCACATGAAACGGCGTTACAATCTCATGATAGGAGACCGAACGGCAGAACAGATAAAGATAGATATAGGTTCGGCGCAGCCGTCGAATGGGAGTCCCCCCCGCGAAATGGAGATAAAGGGAAGGGATCTGATATCGGGCATCCCCAAAACCATAGCCGTAAATGAGGATGAGATAAGAGATGCCCTGACCGAACCTGTGAACATAATCCTCGATACTATAAAGGTTGCGCTCGAAAACACACCGCCGGAGCTGGCAGCGGATATTGTAGACCGCGGTATTGTGCTTGCCGGCGGCGGAGCACTCTTGAGAGGTCTCGATTTCTTAATAAAAGAAGAAACAGGACTTCCGGTCATAGTGGCGGATGACCCCTTAACCGCTGTGGTAAGGGGGGTTGGAAAGATGCTCGATGAGCTTGAACTCCTGAAGAAGATAGCTATCAATTAATGCCGAAGAAAAGGCTCTTGCTTTTTTTTTCTCTCATTATCGTGTCGGTCGCACTAATGACTTACCAAAGCAACAAAGGAGCAATTAATCCTTTAAGGCTGTTCGGCTACCCTGTCAATGCTGCCAATGATGTTATCCATTCACTAAGCTCATCCGTAAAGGAATATTTTAAAAAAATACAATTACGAGACAAGGAAAACAGAAGGCTGAGAGAAGAGATCAACGGCCTGCTCATGGAACAGCAGAAATATAAAGAGGTTCTCCTCGAAAATACAAGGCTGAGGGAGCTTCTTTCTCTGAAAGAGAACGAAAGAAGGTATGTTACAGCCGCAAATGTAATTGCGAGGGGAAATGACCGGTGGGCAAATACGATAGTAATAGACAGGGGCAGGCGGGACGGGATAGAAAAGGATATGGCGGCGATAACTCCGAGAGGTCTTGTCGGCAAGGTTTTATCTTCAACAGACTCCTACTCTTACATACTCCTGCTTAACGATATAAACTTTTCAGCTGCAGTGAGGCTTCAGGACAGCAGAACAGAGGGGATAGTCTCGGGAACCGGACTAAGAACCTGTGTCCTGAGATATGTTTCACACGAATATGAGGTAAAAAAGAACGAAATGGTTCTCACATCAGGACTCGATTCCCTTTTCCCTGCGGATATACCTGTCGGCTCTGTAACAAAAATAATAAAAAAAGGTGCAGGTCTTTTTCAGAACATATATATTACCCCCTTTCAGGACAGCACAAGACTCGAAGAGGTTGTAATAGTCGGTCGATGAGGAAGGCTGTCTTAATTTTCATAATATTTTCCGCCTTTCTGATCGAAAGCAGAGCGTCAGTATTCGGCGTGCGCCCTGACCTTGCGACTGCGATCGTCTATTATTTCGGTCTCAGGAACGGTGAGGTAAAGGGAATGCTGTTCGGTTCGTTCATCGGTTTCGTCGGAGACAGTTTATCCGGAAACATTCTCGGGCCGAATATCCTCGGTAAAGGGCTTGTCGGTCTTTTTTCCTCCTTTATGTCAGGAAGTTTTTTCAGGTGGACGCCGTTATCGGGTGCGATCGGATTGTTCCTTTTAACCGTTCTCGGCGGGACTATCGTATTTTTATCGAGAACCATGTTCGAACAGATGCCCACATCCGTTATGAATGCAGTTTATACAATACTCATATCCGCCGTTATAAATTCCATTCCAGGCATATTCCTGAAGCCGCGCAATGAATAATACGGGCAAAGATAGAATATTTATAGCAAGTTTTATTATTGTAGGATTATTTGCCCTCTTCATAATCAGGCTCTGGCAGCTCCAGGTTTTAGAGGGAAAACAATACAGAAAAATCTCCGAAGGAAATATGCTGCGGATAATTAAAATCCCTGCACCGAGAGGGATAATCTATGACAGAAACGGCATCCCTTTGGTAAAAAACTCTCCCTACTTTAGCGCCTCGCTTATGCCCGAGCATCTGGAAAAGGTTGATGTCTCCTATCTGTCGGCAGTGCTCAATATAGACAGTAGTGACATTTATACAAAGATAAGAAGGAAAAGACTGAGTCCCTTCGAACCCATAAGGCTTAAGGAAGGACTTACATTTAATGAGATTGCTGCAATAGAGGCAAGACGCTCTGATTTTCCAGGTCTCTTAATCGATATTGATATGAGCAGGGAATATCTCTATGGTGATGTAGGTGCCCATCTCATAGGTTATCTCGGTAAGATCAGTCCGTCACAATCAAATAACCCGGAGTTTAAGGATGTACCTCCCGATGCGTTCATCGGCCAATGGGGTGCGGAACTCCTCTTTGACAAATCGTTACGCGGAACACCGGGTGAAAAAATTATAGAGATTGATGCCATTGGCAGAGAAATAAGGCTGCTAAAGGAAAATCCGGCGTTTATTGGAGATGACTTGAGGCTCAGTATTGACATAAACCTCCAGAAAACCGCGGAAGATGCGTTCGGAAACAGGGCAGGCGCCCTAGTTGCCCTGAAGCCGGACACCGGAGAGATACTTGGGCTCATAAGCAGGCCGGCCTTTAATCCCAATCAGTTTGCAAGGGGAGTAGGATATAAACAATGGATCGAACTGAATCAGGACAAAAAAGTCCCGATGCTGAATAGGTCACTCCAAAGCCAGTATCCGCCAGGTTCGACATTCAAGATAGTTACTGCAATCTCCGGTCTCAACGAAGGAATAATTACTCCTGAAACAAAGTTCACCTGCCGCGGAGGCATCAATTATGGTAAGTGGAGATTCGGGTGCTGGAGGAAAAACGGTCATGGAACTGTTTCGCTGCACAGGGCTATTGTGGAGTCGTGCGATGTATATTTCTATGAAGTAGGTAAACGGGTCGGGATCGACAAGATTGCAAAATATGCAAGAGAGCTGGGACTCGATAATGAGATAGGATTACCCCTTGTTAAAGAGCGTAGGGGACTGATACCGGATACCAAATGGAAATTAGAGAAGAAAAATCAGCAGTGGTATCTCGGCGAGACATTTAATGCGGCCATAGGTCAGGGATACGTTTCAGTTACCCCCGCTCAGATGGCCCAGTTGATAGGTGTTGTTGCAAATGGCGGCTTAATTTACAGTCCCACTATAGTTAAATTAGAGACGGTGCCGCAACCCGCCAGAAAGGCGGATATAAAACCTGAAACACTCGAACTGGTAAAAAATGGACTATTCGGAGTTGTGAACGAAGGAGGAGGCACAGGCGGTGCTGCAAGGTCATCCATTGTTCCAGTCGGAGGCAAGACAGGTACCGCACAGGTTGTCAGTATAAGGAAGAGTTCGCATCTGCTGCCCGAAAAACTTAGGGACCACGCATGGTTCGTTGCCTTTGCCCCAGTGGAAAAACCTGAAGTTGCCTTATGCGCATTCGTTGAGCACGGCGGTCACGGAGGCGGGGCTGCTGCGCCCATTGCAAAGATAGCAATAGAGGCGTATTTTAAGAACAGGAATCAAAATTCAAAAAGCAAAATGCAAAATGATGGAATTCAATAATTTTACATTTGTATTTATTTCAGTGAAAGGTGAAAATTGTTTATTTGAAAATCCCTCCCTGCCTGCCGGCGGGCACGGCTAACCTCCCTTTTCCAAAGGGAGGAATAATACCCCTCTTTGGCAAAGAGGGGCGAGGGGAGATTTTCTGAATAATGTCTATTCAATTATGAGACCCTTAATAACTTTGCATTTTGACATTTGAATTTTACATTTAAGCTATGTTGAATGTAGATAGACGATTAATTAAGAACTTCGACAAGGTTACATTTTTCCTTGTTGTTCTCCTTTCGGTTATCGGGATAATGACGATTTACAGTGCAACACGGCCATTGCTCCCTACCGACCAACCAGGGTATCACATAAAACAGATTTACTGGCTGCTGATAGGAATCGCAGCATTACTTCTGGTAGTAAGTTTCGATTACATCTGGCTCAGCAGATTTGCATACCCTTTATATGCAGTCGGTGTTGTACTTCTTTTATCCGTTCTTATTATGGGTAAGACGGGAATGGGAGCACAGAGATGGCTGAATATCGGACGATTTTCCTTCCAGCCGTCCGAACTATTCAGACTCATCTTTATAATACTTATATCCCGCCACTTTATCGCAATCCAGGGTAAAATGGGGCTAATCACCATAGTAAAATTTTTTTTAGCGTTCGCATGTATTCCTCTGGTCATACTGCTTAAACAGCCCGATCTCGGCACTTCGGTTATCATCCTGATAATTTTTTTGTCTCTGAGCCTTGCAAAAGGGTTACAAAAAAAAGTTATTTCACTTTTCATAATATTGGGGATAATCTCGATCCCGTTCCTCGGTAATATATTCTGGGAAGGGCTTAAGGACTACCAGAAGAATAGGCTCGTTGCATTTATGGAGCCGGAGGTGGATCCTGCGGGAATTGGTTATCATATAAACCAGTCAAAGGTTGCAATTGGGGCCGGAGAATTTTTTGGGAAAGGTTATCTGAAAGGAACTCAGGGGCCGTTCAGATTTCTTCCTGAGAAGCATACGGATTTTATCTTTGCAGTATTTGCCGAGGAGTGGGGATTTATAGGGAGCCTCCTGCTCCTCCTAATGTACCTGATCTTAATCCTTCGCGGGCTCGATACGGCATTGAAGGCAAAGGACGAATTCGGTAAACTTCTTGCATCCGGTGTGACATTTATGTTTGCAACCTACTTTTTCATAAATGTCGGTATGACCCTCGGAATCATGCCGGTAGTCGGAATCCCGCTTCCATTCATGAGCTACGGTGGTACGGCATTACTTTCAAACTTTATAGCTGCGGGTGTCCTGATAAATGTTCGCACCAGACGCTTCGAACTCTTTTATTGAACCTGTCTGTTTTGTTATAATAAACTTCGCTTCAGATACATGATTCATGATGCACGATTCATGATTCCTATCTTGTATCCTGCATCTTGCATCCTTATATCCTGTTAGAACGGCGGTGTAGCTCAGTTGGTTAGAGCATGCGGCTCATATCCGCAGTGTCCGGGGTTCAAATCCCTGCACCGCCACCAATCTTTACAAGGACTTACGATACTTATCCTTTTTCATACTGTCCTTAAAGCAATTAGCTTGCATAATACAACCATATGAGGTATAGTAATACTACTATATGAAAGCTGAACCCCTTATACACGATAAGGTTGAAGACAGACATGGAGGTATTGTTGAAGTTAAAGTATGGGCAGTTCCCAAATCAAAAGATAAACCATACGGATATAAATATTCTCTGGTATATATCAAACACGACAGGCGTGTTCTGGGATATGACAATGCGGAAGGCAAAGGAGATCATAGGCATTATAGAGGTAAGGAAATGCCTTATGGATTTGAGGGTATAGACAAACTATTAAAAGATTTTTATAGAGACGTAAGAGAGGTAATGAAAGATGAGGGTTAAAAATGTAACCATAGGGATTAAAAACATTGAAGAACTGCTCAATGGTACAAAGGCTGTTATGAAAAGGCTTGAACGTGGAGAGAAGGTCAGGCAAAGGAAGCCCGGGATTTATTTTGAGACCCTTGAGGTAATGAGAAAGGCTATAACACCTGAGAGGGTGAAAATACTTAAGGTCATCAAAGAGAAGCATCCTGCATCTATTTATGAACTTGCCAAACTGCTTAACAGGAATCTTAAGAATGTTGCAGATGATGTCCACTATCTTGCGGAACTTGGACTTATAGAACTGGAGAAGGGCAAATCTAATGGTAGAGAGAAGACAACTCCGTTTGTGAATTATGATAAGATTCTGTTGGAGATACCGGTATAGGATGAAGGTATAGAGCAAAAGTTTTGCATAATTAAGGGAGAAGTCTCGTTGATAAAAGAAGAAACAGCTTTAATTTTTGGTGCAGGTGCAAGCGTAGATTTTCAATTTCCATTCGGTTATCCAACGGATTATCCTGAACGACCACTAAGAGAGAATCTCAGGTGAAATGGCTGTAGGACAACACTCGATAATTTCCTGAAACAGCAGCAATCTTTCTCAGAATTCTATAGACCCTAACGATAGAGATAGATTATGAATACCAACTTTTTTGTCGCAGGCCATTTGGGACGGCAACGGTGGTATTTTTATACAAAATTTAGTAAATTAAACCTATGAAGATAATAACCGTTTTTATTTCTATGTTTATCTTTCCCATGATGGCATATGCCCAACCCCAAATAATGTTTGATGAAGAGGCTTATGATATGGGAGAGTTGACGCAGGAAATAGCTATGCACTCTTTTAAATTTAAGAATGTCGGATCGTCGGAACTTATCTTGGAAAAACCCGTTCCGTCCTGAGGGTGCACTGCTGCGTTGGTCAGTTCCGACCATCTTAAGCCCGGAGAAAAAGGGGAGATAACCGCAACAGTGGATGTAAGGGGCAAGCTCGGTAAGATCACAAAAACGATACAGGTGAGATCGAATGATCCTAAAAGGCCACAGGTCACACTCATACTCACAATGCAAGTTAAGGATAAACTGCATTCCCGAAAGTATAATGCCGATGAGATTTTTAAAAATTCATGTCAACAGTGCCACGTTGGCGCAGGCAGGGATAAGAAGGGAATAACCCTTTTTAATGCGAATTGTGCTATGTGTCACAAGGCTGGAACAACTTCTATGCAAAATTTATCCGAGGACAGGCTTAGAAAATATATCGAAGACGGCGTAACCGGGTCTTCCATGCCGGGCTGGGTAATGAGCAAGGGCGGTCCGCTGACAAAAGAAGATATAGACTCTCTGATTGAATCCATAAAGGGACGTAAATAGCATAGGTATTGTCATTCCCGCAGTGTGTTAAGCGGGAATCCGGAAAGCCCGCAATTCCTGACTGGATGCCCGATTAAGAACTTCGGGCATGACAGATACAAAGAAACGAATATGTATCTTGATGAGACCTTTAATGACTATGAATAAATATAAACCAATCGCCGTTATTTTTATCCTATCAATAATCACCGGCACGTGTACTGCCTCGGAAGACCCTTACAAGAGTAAACGAGAATTTATGATCGAGCATGACATTAAGGCAAGAGGGATTAAAGATAAAAAAGTCCTCGATGTTATGGGAAGGATCCCGAGACACCTCTTTGTCGAAGAATATCTCAAGAATAGGGCATACGATGATTATCCATTACCGATAGGCGAGGGGCAGACGATCTCCCAGCCGTATGTCGTAGCTCTTATGACAGAGTCTTTAAAATTGAAGCAGACCGATAGGGTGCTTGAGATAGGCACAGGCTCGGGTTATCAGGCAGCAGTGCTCGCGGAAATTGTGAAAGACGTTTATACGATAGAGATAAAGAAGGGGCTTGCAGAAAAGGCAGACAAAAAGCTTAAGGCTCTCGGCTATAAAAATATAAGGGTAAAATATGCAGATGGCTATTTCGGATGGGAGGAATACGCTTCATTCGATGCAATTATTATTACCGCCTCTGCAAACCATATCCCACCTCCTCTTATCAAACAATTAAAGGAAGGCGGCAGGTTGATAATACCGTTGGGAAGCACTGTATATTACCAGATGCTTACCATCGCAAGGAAAAAGAAAGGGGAACTTGAGCTTGAACAGATTTCCCCTGTTGCATTTGTGCCGATGACAGGGGCGGTAGAGAAACGCCATAAATGACGTTACGATAAAAATTTTTCATAACTTGCACGAGGGAAAATGGGGTTGCACATTTTCTGAATTTTGAAAGGACAGGACAAAATTTTAGGGAACCCTCTTTGCGGGTTCAAGTTTGTAACGTTTTGCGGGTTCAAGTTTGTAACGTTTTGCGGGTTCAAGTTTGTAACTTGAACCCTGATTTTCACATCGGCAACTGCTCAACAATAATTTCACTCTCAGGATTCGCTGATGACCACACCCAATCTTCCGCTCGTTTAACATATTGCTTCCGCACTGGATTCAAATGAATATAGCTTATCTTCTGGAGCAAATACTCCTCTTTTCCAATGACCTTCGGCATGTTAGTCCTTTCCCAAAATTCGTATTTCCCATTCCCGACATCGAAAAGAGTTAAAACATTCGGTTCAGTTGCAATTATATTTTTCTGAATTTCCTTCGAGGTGAATTTCTTAAAATCTCTCACAAAACCAATCATATCAGGAGATGATGCGACCATGTGGATGTGGTTCAGCATAAAAACATAAGCATATAGTTTAAGGTCTTTATGGTGTTGGCAATACTTTAAGGACTCGGCGAGAATTTCAAAACGGTTGTGCCTGTCGAATATGTAATACCAGTTCCTGACTGTGAAAGTGAGATAGTAAAATCCTGTAGTAAATTCCTTTGAAATCCTTATTGACGGCATATGCTATTATTTTATACGAAATATCGGGAAATTGAGGGAACGGGTTTGAAACCGGCTACCGCTGTTTCCGTAGGTTAATTGAATAGAAATATTGGGTTCAGGTTACAAACCTGAACCCGCCAGAAGGTTACAAACCTGAACCCGCCAGAGAATATTGGGTTCAGGTTACAAACCTGAACCCGCCAGGGAATATTGGGTGATGGTCAAGGACATGAACATAGAAGATATCAGGGAGACATTAAAACAGGCCGAAAAGGAAAAATTCTGGAGACGACATACGAGAAGGCGAAAAACTAAACATTAGCACTGAGTCATTCATTCGGGATGAATTAGAGTTTTACCCAAACGGATTTATAACCTTAAGCCCCTCGACCATTTCAAAATCATCTACATTTCTCGTTGCCAACGTGAAATTATTTAAGATCGCTGTTGCGGCGATGACGGCAT
>JACQXD010000044.1 GCA_016208875.1 Nitrospirota bacterium | reverse complement strand
TTGTGTTCTTCTACAAATTTAGTTATGAAATGCTTTGTCAGCATTTCTATGTCGTCCTTTCTTTCTCTTAGCGGGGGAATCTTTATCTCTATTACATTTAATCTCCAGTACAGGTCTTCCCTGAACCTTCCTTCCTTAACCCTTATCTCGATATCCGTGTTAGTTGCAGAGATTATTCTTACATCAACGATCTTTGGCTTTGTGTCTCCAAGGGGATAAACCTCCCCTGTCTCCAGAACCTTTAATAACTTTGCCTGGAGATTAGGGGGCATGTCTCCTATCTCGTCGAGGAAGAATGTTCCCTGATGTGCAAGGGGTATAAGACCTAATTTATCGGATACGGCTCCGGTAAATGCACCCTTTTTATAGCCGAACAGCTCGGATTCCAGGAGTCCTTCGGGAATAGCAGAACAATTTATGGAGATAAAGGGCTTATCCCTGCGAGGGCTGTTGCAGTGGATTAATTCAGCGATAAGACCCTTGCCCGTTCCGCTTTCACCTAAGATAAGTATATTGCTCTTTGTAGGTATTACCTTTTCGAGCATCTCGGTTATCTTCAGCATGACCTCCGAATTTGCAACAAACTCCCTGCATGCCATATATTGACTGACCTGCTGTTTAAGGGCAATGTTCTCTCTGATGAGTTTCTTTTGCTCGAGGATTTTTTGTACCGTAAGTCGTATCTCTTCGTTTAAAAATGGTTTGACGATATAATCAACCGCTCCCTTTTTCATTGCCTCCACAGCAGACTCTATCGAGGCAAACGCCGTCATGATTATCACCGACGTTTCAGGGCTGATTTCCTTTGCTTTTTCCAGTACCGCCATACCATCAACCCTACCCATCTTCAGGTCTGTGATCACTATATCGAAGTTTTCCGCTTTAAGTCTTTCTACGGCGTCTTCTCCACTGTTTACGGAGCTTACAGCATAATCCTCCCTCTTGAGCAGGAACTCCAGTGCCCTGCATATATCGGGTTCGTCGTCAACTATCAATATTTTTGGCTTCATGGGAAAATTTTTATTATTTGGCCGGTATCGTAATCGTAAACGTAGTCCCTTTGCCGGTCTCGCTTTCAACGCTCAGAGTACCGTTCATTTTTTTGATTATATCATAGCTCACAGCGAGACCTAATCCCGTGCCTTTTTCCTTTGTCGTATAAAACGGATCGAATATCCTTGTTAAGTCCTCTTTTGGAATCCCTGTGCCTGTATCATCGAACTGAACTATTATATTATCCCCTTTTGCCATACTCTTTACAGTCAGCGTTCCTCCACCGGACATGGCATCTATGGCATTCAGGGTAAGATTGACAAATACCTGTGAAAGCATGTTGCCGTCGCATATCACTTCAGGGAGTAACGGTGAAAGTTCTTTCGCAATAGATATATTCTTTGCCTTCTTATCATACTGGATAAGGCTCATGGATGTTTCTATGATTTCATTTATCCGGCACGTTTTCGGCTCTCCGGCAGGCATCTTAGAGAATCCCGAAAGCTGTTTCAATATCTCCGATATCCTGTTTATGTGGAAATAAATAGTCTCAAGACTTTCCTTCCTGAAATCGTCCTGCTCCATTTCTCTGAGTATCTGTACAAACGAGAATATGGATGTTAGAGGATTCCCTATTTCATGGGCGATTCCGGCCGCAAGCCTTCCGATAGAGGCAAGTTTTTCGGAATGTATTATCTGTTCCTCCATCTTTTTCATCTCTGTTATATCCTGCACGAGTCTTATATATCCGTGTATCTCGCCGTTTTCTCCCTTTACAGGTGCCGTAGTAACCTGAAAGAACTTATCTTTCTGCCCGAACAGATTGGACAGTATCATTGTGTCGATATTAGGGCTGGAATATGTTTCGGACATGGAACAATCAAGGCATACATCTTCGCAGGACTTCCCGGTGATATCCATCCCGGCCATGTCTTTTATCATCTGGTTTGCCCATTGAATCTTTCCCTTCCTATCGATGAGCACGATTCCACCCCCTATGGCACTAACAATAGTATTCAGTTTCTCCTTTTCGCCCGCAAGCTCTGTTGTTCTCTCCCTGACCCTGCTTTCCAATACCGATGCGTATCTCTCCAGTTCCTGCTCTCTTTTTGCTACCTCCTCCGCCTGTATCCTCTTTCTGTTAAATACAATCAACAACGCCGAAACTATACTCGTTGTCACAAAGATAGATATTATCAGATACGAATAGAGTCTCATGCTTCGCCTTGTAACATATGTTACTTCGGAATACGGCGATGAAACGGCAATTATCCATGAAAGGGTACCCATGTCGGCTGTCGAAAAGGCGATGATCTTGTCCTCACCGGAAGGGGCGATATATCTGCCGTAGTTACTTGCCGTCCCTTCTATTATCTTTTTCTCCAGATCAAAACTCTTATGACACTTAAAGCAGGTAGAATCTGCCTTATACAAATTTCTTCCGACCATCCCGGGCTGCATTGGATGATAAAGGAGATCACCATCCTTATCCATCATCCATGCGTACCCTCTGCTTCCGGATTTTATATTCCTGACAAAATTGTGGGCTATATCGTAAACGGCAGATGAAAGAAAAACTACATACTCAAGCCTGCCCTTTCTGTAAACCGGAGAATAAATAATGACCGTAGAGGATGTCTCCATTATATCCGTATCCTCTAATTTCATGGACAGGGATTTTTTTAAAATCTCAGGAACAACAGGCATTATAACCTGCGCGTTTCCCTTGAAAAAAAGTATATTCCCTCCTGTATCCAAAAGTCCTATGTTCGATTTGGTGATCCCCTTGTGTTTTAACTCTTTTTTTGTCAGGGATTCGAAATTCCGCGCAGTCATAGCTGCACTCTTTCCACCCAGCTCCCGGGCAATATCGCCGATCTCCTCTCTCATGAAATTGATATATGCCTTAATATTATCCGCGATAGATTTTGAGAGAAGCTGCTGCTGCTTGTTAAATTGTTCTGCCATTTCCATCTGGAGGGATTGCTGGAAAAAGATATTTAACGTTATAAGTGCCGAGATTACGATTATCAGAGTGCCGATTATTATCAGATAACCCTTCACCCTTTAAATATAACAGAAAGCATGGAGGTAGTTAAAGACAGGGCATTGTTTTTGAGCGGATTCTTTTGCCGATAGTCCGAAAGAAGATTATTTTACCGGGATCAGTTTAGAATATGCCTCGGCAATGAGAGAACCGTCGCTAAGCCTTATGAGGTGCGCCTGGGCCTCGATAAGCCTTAATTTTCTTTTTGTTATCTCGGCCTCCACTACTGCCTTCTCACCCGATAGTAAGGGCTTTTTAAATCTTATAGTTATCTCTGCGGTCACCGGGAAAATCCCCTCTGCAATTGCAACCTGTATCATCGCCTCATCGAGTACGGTAGTTATTATTCCGCCGTGGGTAATGTCCTTATACCCCTGATATATTTTTGAAGGTGTGAACTCGGATGTGAGTTTGCCGTCCGAGTATTTAAATGACAGCCTCAACCCGCATTCGTTCTTTTTGCCGCAGGCAAAACAGTATTTATCGTCTTCGAGCTTAATCTGTTCCATATGTTTCGGCTCAAAATATTACCATTGCATTGATTTATAAGGCAAGCCTATCACTGCCGTTGTTCGAATTGCAAGTGATGGTATATTGTTATATACTTTTTATAGACTTTGTTGTATCATTGTATCGGAAGATACAATGATACAAAATGCATTAATCGGGGGAGGCATTATGCGAAGCTTGAAGATTATTCTGTCTGTAGCTTTTTTTGTGTCGGTTGTTTTGGGATGGGCATTAATACTTAATGCAGCCGAGCCCCTCTTTGAGAGAGGGCTTGCAGAGTATAAGGCTGAAAATTACGAAGAGGCAGTTGAGCTTTTCGAGAAGGCATATAAAGAGACCACAGATGATCCAAAACTGACATATTATCTCGGGCTTACACATCAGGAGATGAAGGATTTTCCCGAGGCATCGAGATTCTTTAAGGAAACCCTGAGACTCGATCCAAAGGCATCGGATGCGAGGTTTTATCTTGCCGATGCCCTTTATAATACAGGGGACTATGAAGGCGCACTAAATTCCATAGAGGCTGCAATACGCGAGGATGTAAAACCGGCTCAATCAAATTATTTTAAGGGCTTAATACTCGTTAAGTTAAATAAAAATGAGGAGGCAGTTTCTGCCTTCAAAAGATCGGAACAGATTGATCCGGCTCTGAAACAGCAGGCAGACTTTCAGATAGCCTCGATCTATATGCAGGAAAAAGAGTATAAAAAGGCTAACGAGATATTCAAGGGACTAATCACCATTGACCCAACTACCGACTGGGCATTATTCGCAAAAGATTATTTAGATGCGCTCGAAAAAGCCCCCCTGCCGTACAGACTGAATCTGGGGTTCGGATACCAGTATGACGACAATGTCCTTGCCGTGCCGATAGATCCGTCTCTCGTTGACATAGAAAGGCAAAAGGACTGGAAGAGGATATACTCTCTATTTGGAGAATACACACTCTATTCAAGCGGGCATTGGAATATCAAGACATCGTATTCCCTGAATATTACCCAGCACAATAAGAGCGATTATCAAAAAGCATCGGGGGATACCGTCTTCAGCCAGGACACCGTAACCCACGGCGTTTCGATAATGCCTTCTTATAATACGGAAAAGAGCGTCACAAGTCTTTTACTGTCATATTCCTATCTCGAGGTGGATTACGCCGAATATATGCAGACGTTTACAGCAGGCCCGTCATACACGTTTGTTATAGGAGGGGACCACTTCGGACAGGTATTTTTAAAATATAAAAAAGACGAGCATGATTTTAATTACCTAAAAATAAAATATGGGACTTACCCGCTTATGGAAGAAGACAGGGATGCTAATAATTTTTCAGCCGGGCTGGGATATTTCTATTCATTCTCAAAGGGTAACGGTCTGTTCAATTTAAAGGTAGAAGGGACAGCCAACAATGCCGATGGCGCCAACTGGGATTATACTGGGGGTAGGGCGTCTGTCGGACTTCTCTACCCGTTCATTGATAACAAGCTCAAGGCGAATATATTTGCCGAGTTTTACCATCAGCAGTTTTCAAATGTAAATAGTATTTACAATATCGAAAGGCGAGATGATACGATAACGGCACAGGCGTCTTTGACATACACGATTTTGAGACCACTGGATATCGGTCTCGCATATGCACACGTAAATGACGACTCGAATATCGGAGTCTTCGCATACAGGAAGAATCTTTATACGGCAAGTATTGAATACAGGTTTTAGAGGAGGCATTTATGATAAAGATACAGGATACACGATACACGATACACGATAAAAAATATGCATCATGCATTATGCATCGTGCATCACTTATCTATAGTCCAATAGCCATTTTTTTCTTTTTACTATTCACTATTCACTATTCACTATTCACTGCTACGGCTGAGGGGGCGCAGTTGGCCGGTAAGATAACGAAGGTTGCAGGAAGGGTAGATATATTAAGGGCAGGGACAACTATTGCAGTACCAATACGTATTAATGAGAGTGTCTTTATCGGAGACATCCTGCGGACAAAAAGCGACGGTAAGGCAGAAATAACATTTATTGACAACAGTGTTATGTCGGTAGGACCGAGGTCGAGGCTCGGTATAGATGAATATCTATATAAACCGGATGAGTCAAAAAGGACGGCAGCCATCAAGCTATACAGGGGCAAGACCGGATTCAGGATTCCCAGACCGGTATATGCTGCCGAAGGAAGCAAATTCGAGATGAAGACAAGGACTGCGGTTGCAGGTGTAAGAGGTACAGAGGGTATCTTATTTACCGATGGGATAGAAAGGGTCTATGTCAAAGATGGTCTTGTAGAGTTCAAAAATCCCCTCGGTACGGTACTGGTTTCAAGAGGTGAAGTCGGTGAGATATTGTTTGGACGGGCGCCTACGGAAAGACCTTACTCTGAAAAGGAGTTTAAGAAACAGGAAGATATAGTAAAACCGAAAGGGCCTGATAAAAAAACCGAGGGAGATAGAACACAACCAACTACTGCCACAACTGCACCGGAACCTGCGGCAATGGCGGACGTTCCGGCTATATCACCGCCATCTCTTCCCGTAATACAATCCAATGTAGTCACGGCAACAACGCAGATTACTACAACGACCACTCTTTTAACGACTACACAACCTGTTATTCCTATCACGGATATCACAGGTGCAAGTGCCAACACGGATGTGAATATAAATGTCAATTTCCCGGTTTCTAACGTAAATGTAAATGTGGTATTCCAGTAATTTTAGTGAAACACATATGCCGAAGAGTCGGCACAAAGGAGGATGAAAATACACACCCCTTAATCCCCTCTTTTTAGAGGGGAAACCTTAGAACTCCCCTCTATTAAGAGGGGGCGGGGGGTGTGTTAAAAGATGTATTTTCGTACCAATACAAAATGGAGGCAAAAATGAAACGGTACTATTTGATCATTATCGCATTAATAACCTTGATTTTTTTAATATCCTGCGGGAACAGTTCATATTCAGGCAGCGGTGGGACCTCGCTTGTAACGATAACCGTTGGTGATGGGAAGGTTGCAAGGCTTGAGATTGAGAAGAATACCCTTCTCGCACAGGCAAAAAACTTTTTAGCGGATCTGCTCAAACCCGACAGTGCCGTAGCAGCGATACCGAGCGATATAAGTAATGTGTCATTCACTATCAGTGCCTCCGATATAATAACAATAACAAAAGAAGTCCTTATCTCGGGCCAGACCTCCGTAACGGAGACTTTCTCCGTCCCTAACGGCAGTAATCGCTATTTTCTCGTTGATGCTAAAAATTCGGTAGGGAAGGTTTTATATAGCGGAAGTTCTACAGCAGACCTCAACGGTACACCTATAACGCTGGACATCAACATGTCGGCATTGGACGTTACCCCTCCGGCTGTAATATCCATTAGTCCGGCTAATAATACTGTAGGAGTTGCCGTTAACACTACTGTAACCGCCACATTCTCGGAGGCAATGGACGCCTCAACCATCAATAAATCTACATTCACTCTGAGCAGTAGCTCAGGCGATATAGCAGGCACTGTTACCTATAACGGCACAACAGCTACATTCACACCTTTATCAAATCTTTCAAATAACACAACTTATACTGCTACGCTTACTACAGGGGCAAAAGACCTTGCAGGTAATGCAATGGTATCAAATTATACGTGGACATTTAATACCGAATGGGCATTTGTAGGGAAATGGGGTTCTACAGTCCTTGAACACAGAAATGACGGCTCGTGGGCTTCGGCGGCAGGGACTATAACATTCAACAGTGACGGTACGGGGTCGAATACGTATACCATAGATGACAACGGGACATTAACTTCTAAGACCGAAGATTTTACTTATACAACAACACTAAATTCGGACGGGAGCATGTATCTTACGCAGACGTATTCTACCGGAACTGTAAAACAAAGAATTGTATTATCCGATGATGGGAGTGTATTTATTGAAGATGG
>JACQXD010000043.1 GCA_016208875.1 Nitrospirota bacterium | reverse complement strand
AGGTTACATGGTAAGCTGCTCCCGCATATTGTATCCTCAATGGTCTCGCCATATAAGTTTATATCATGTCAAACTTTATTTTGTCAAGATTAAAGAATTGACCCCAGTAACCCCTATATAATTATACCTCAATGCCAGGGTTAAAAGCCAGTTAGTAATTTTTATCGCTCTATTTTAAATGGTTATAGTTTTCTTTGACATGGCCCTGCTTACTTCCATACGAACACTGTGGATAGGGATTCATTATCCGGCAAAGACGTAATCAGGTCTCTGTTGGAGATTTCCGTGAAACGCCCATTGCGGACCCGCATGATGGGTGTTGTGGGGAGGGACGGTTAAACGCCGTCCTTTACCCGATTAACCCCTATAAAATTGTTGTTATGTCCGAACTGTCCGAGACTGCCTGGTCTTCGGGAGTTTCCTCAGCTGTATAACCAGTCGTAATGCCTCATTGACTGTTTCAGCGTTTGGAAATACGCTGACCACATCAGGCTCCAAAAGGACTATATTTGTACCCTTTCGGAAACGATGGGCATACTTTCCACGAATTCCAGATTTCAATAACGACTTTAGATCATATTCCGGACGCAGATCGTCTTCGAGTTCTTGTTTATTTTTCTTCTTCATAAGCCTCTCTTTCTGTTTTAGTCAATTCTCTCGCGCTGATTATTCTAATCCGATTGCCTCTATCAGTATGGGCAACCATCAAGATGCGACCTTGTTGTGAATATCCAATAGTAATATATCTCTCCTCATCTTTTGAGTGATCAGGGTCATAAATAGTTATACCGAGTGTATCAGCAAAAACCGTGGCAGCCTCAGTAAATGCTACCTTGTGTTTTTTAAAATTTATCTCGGCTTTTCTATTATCCCACTCAAATTTCATACTTGCTGTTAATAATTATTTTATCAAAAGTTCAAAGATTTGATATTGTCTTGCTGAGCACCCTCAGTATTTTCATTCTATTTCAGTAAAAAAATCAAGACGCCAATAATGAGTATATACAATGAAAGCAAAAGAAAACGCAAAAATTTAATGACTTTATTTTTCTCTGGTAATCTTTGGTCTATAAATTCTGCTTCTTTTCCGAGTGATGTTTCTGCCGAAAAAACATTCAAAATATTTATATCATCTATTCTTTTTTCAATAAATGGAAACCACTTGATAATTGATTCAGGGTGTTTTCCGATAAATCGCCACAAGGTAATAAATATACTGAATAGCAATATGAAGACGGCGGCTTTAATTATCATCATATTTTTATTTTTGGGTTAACATATAATCTACCTCGCAGGCAGATTCAAACTATTTGCGTCATGGTAGCATAATGCATTAAATACTTCAATAGAAAAATCCATATTAATATCAACAATGCAGACAATGCGAGATTCTACAATTTATGATATTATAGATCAGAAACGTGAGAGGTAATTTGTGGGTTTTCGTGCACAAGAGCAAAATTCTGAGCCTGTCTTGCCCGAGTTTCAACAATATCTTATTAATAAAAAAGTTGTTCCGGAAAACAGGGTCACCTACTTTGCTTACTGGGTGAGTCGCTATTTACGCTATGCACAAAAACATGCGATTGACTCAACAGAATTTAATGAGCAGTCGGCAATGACTTTTATAGATGAGTTGCGGGCGGATGCCCGAATTCAGGATTGGCAGCCGCGACAGGCAGACGAAGCCCTGAGGCTTTATTATTTCCATTATCTCGGCAAGACCAAGTGCGGGACGGGTGCTCCTGTTGCACATGTAACGGATGTTCTTGCGGAGATGCAGCGTCTTATCAGACTGAAACACTATTCGTACAGCACCGAGCGCACCTATATTCAGTGGGTCGAACGGTTTGCGGCATACATGCAGCAAACAGGCTCAAAGGGTATTTGAGACGCCGAAACCGATGATTTCAAGAATTTCTTGAGCCACCTTGCATTAAAGCAAAGGGTAGCTTCTTCAACTCAGAACCAGGCGTCTTTACAGCCATAAGCAATTAGCGTTGAGCTATAAGCCATAAGACCAGTAAGGGGGACATCGGAGATGAAAGACTTTAGGGAACTCAAGGTATGGGAGCGTAGTCATAAATTGACTTTGAAGATATACAAAATCACATCAAGTTTTCCTCAGCTAAAAGCTAATCGCTAAAAGCTGAATGCTGATTATGCACAGTTTTGCAACTCACCTGCTTCAAAGCGGCGTCAATATCAGAGAGGTTCAGGAACTCCTCGGTCATAAGCATGTCGAGACTACAATGATATATACTCATGTACTAAGAAATATGTCCAATGCTCCACAAAGTCCGCTTGATGCACTTTATGGAAATAAGCAATAATAGACTTCTATGATTTACATGCATGTGGCAACAAAAAACATTCCCGGTGTGCGGAGTCTGCCGGATAAATAATCCGATGAATACTTATTTGATAATCATACTGCTCGGTTATATCTTTGTTACACTTTTCGGCTATTATCTTCAATTCCTTAATCTAAGGCATCTGAAGAAATACGGTCACATCGTTCCGGATGAATTCAAAGGGTTCATAGACGGCGAACTGCTGAAGAAGACGAGGGACTATACTATTGATCACAGCCGTTTCGGGTTTATAGAATCTATCTTCGGCAATATACTCGTCGTTATTTTCTTCTTCGGAGGACTTATAACCATTTATAACGAATGGATACTGTCCTTTAAAATGCCCTCTATTCTATCGGGCATCATCTTTTTTCTTTTTCTGAGTTATGCGAAGACTATTCTCTCGATACCCTTTGATCTCTACGGTACATTCAAGATAGAAAACAAGTACGGTTTCAATACAATGACGGGAAGGCTTTGGATCGGAGATTTTGTAAAATCGCTTCTGCTTTCAACGGTAATGATATGTATTGTAGCGTCGGCTGCTTTGTTTCTTATCGCTATAAGCCCTGATTACTGGTGGCTTTTCGTGTGGTTGTTTTTCCTCCTATTCAGTCTCTTTATTATGTACATATCTCCTTATGTAATAGAGCCTCTGTTTAACAAATTTACTCCTATAGAGAATGAAGATATCGAGGGATCCATAAGGGAGATGATGCCCAAGGCCGGTATAAAGGTAAGCAGGGTCTTTAAGATGGATGCATCGAAGAGGAGCAGACATACGAATGCATATTTTACAGGCATAGGTAAAGTAAAGAGAATAGTCCTCTATGATACCCTGCTCCAAATGATGAATAAGAACGAGATACTTTCTGTTTTGGCACATGAGGTGGGTCACTGGAAAAAGAAACATGTGCTTAAACTTATTCTTATTGTGGAGGCAATGTCATTTATAGGTATGTATCTCTCCTTCAGGTTGATAAAGACCGGGATCCCGAGTAAGATGTTTGGTATTCAACCCGACACGATATTTGCGAATATCATCATATTGGGTTTTGTCGGAGGGATTGTATTATTTCCACTGACACCGATATTCAGCTTCCTTTCGAGGCGGCACGAGAAAGAGGCGGATAGATTTGCGATAGAGATGACCGGAGTAGCCGAGCCTATGGCAACATCGCTTATAAAACTTTCAAAGGATAATCTTTCAAATCTCCACCCCCATCCCTTTTATGCATCTTTTTACTATTCTCATCCTCCGGTAGTACAAAGAATAAGGACGATAAGATTGCAGAAATAGACGGGTCACTATTTAATTTCCTTGCCAAAACATCTCGAAATAAGTGAATATATAAGCATTAGTGTGTTAGCAAAATATATAAATAAGACGGAGAAACCTTTCGTAGAGTGGGATTAAATCGATAATATCTCACCTACAACTTTTTTGAGGATTTATTTGTTAGAGTCGACATCACCATTACCGCACCTTTCAATCAAGGGAAAAAGGATAAGCTTACCTATCATTCAGGGAGGCATGGGGATTGGTGTTTCATTATCTCCCCTCGCAGGTGCCGTTGCGAAGGAAGGAGGTCTTGGAATAATATCAAGTGCTGCCCTGGACAGGATAGTCTCGAAGCGAAATAACAGGAAAATAAATGCCTATGAGGCTTCATACGAAGAAGTTTCTATTGCAAAGACTTCCGGAGGGTTTGTCGGAATTAATATAATGTGCGCTCTTGTCAGGGACTATGAAAGTTCTGTCAAGGGAGCGCTGGATGCTAAGGCAGACGTTATTATATCCGGGGCCGGATTACCGTTAAATCTCCCTGCGATCCAACCTCCTAAGGATACCGCCTTGATACCTATAGTGTCGTCTGCAAGGGCACTTGAACTGATATGCAAAAGATGGGAGAGACTGGGTTACCGGCCGGATGCCGTAGTGCTTGAAGGCCCTCTCGCAGGCGGACACCTGGGGTTTAAGATCGATCAGATAGATATGGAATCCAATAAGCTTGAAAATCTCTTGCCTCCGGTCAAAGACATGGCGATAAAATACGGCGACTTCCCGGTTATTGTTGCAGGCGGGATTTATACACATGAAGATATAATAAGATTTTTAAAGATGGGTGCAAACGGTGTGCAGATGGGCACAAGGTTTCTTGCAACCATGGAAAGCAGTGCATCAGCGGAATATAAGCAGGCTGTTTTAGACGCAGGGAAAGGGGATATTATTATTGCCGGCAGACCGGGTTCTCCGTGCGGACTGCCTTTCAGGGTAATAAAGCAATCCCTTATGTACGCATCCGCAGTCATGAGGCTTAGATCGCCGCGGTGCGATAAAGGATATGTTCTTCTTAAAGATGAGGCCGGAAATTTTACACGATGTTCTGCAAAGGAGAGTAACGAAGACTTTTTCTGTATCTGTAATGGCCTTTTGAGTTCGGCGGGGTATAACCGTGATAAGGAAGAACCTTTGTTTACAGTGGGCAGCAATGCCTATAGAATTGATAAAATTGTCTCTGTCAAGGCACTTATGGACGAGCTTGCAGGCAGGGTTCTTGTAGCAGCTTCCGTAGAGAATATTTAGTTCCTTAACAGCAGTAAAAGCAAACCAATGATAACTCTTGATAACGTCGACAAATCCTTTGCCGGTCTGCATGCCGTAAAAAACCTATCCGTTACCGTAAATAAGGGAGAGATATTCGGTCTTGTCGGTCCAAACGGAGCTGGAAAGACAACGACCATAAAGGTGATGACAGGACTCTTGCGACCCGATAGCGGGAAGGTATCGATCGGCAGGTATGATATTGTTCGGGAGCCGGTAAAGGCAAAGACCATTCTCGGTTATATACCCGATAGGGCGTTTCTTTATGAAAAATTAACTGCACGAGAATTTCTGATCTTTACCGCATCGCTCTATAGCGTCGAGCGGTCAGCGGCAACGGCAGGGATGGAAAGGCTGCTTGAGCTTTTTGGTATTAAAGATGTAGAGGACGAGTTAATCGAAGGCTTTTCTCAGGGTATGAGGCAGAGGCTTTTATTCGCATCGGCTCTGATACATAATCCCGAAGTGCTGTTGATAGACGAGCCTTTTATGGGACTTGATCCCTTCGGAGTAAGGATGATTAAAGGAGTGATGAGGGATTTGAGCGCAAAGGGTGTTACCATCTTTCTTGCAACCCACAGCCTTCATATTGCAGAGGAGTTATGTCACAGGGTAGGGTTTATAAATAAAGGCGAGCTGGTTGCTGTAAAAAATAAAGAGGAAATAAGAGGCGTCGAAGGCGGGCTTGAGGGGTTATTTTTGAGGTTAGGAAGTTGAGTAACAGATGTTTATATTGCTTATAAGACCGAAGATACTCTCATTAAAAAATTCTCTCGGTGCTAAAATTGTGTTGAAGAGACTTCCGTTTGTATTGCTCGGCATCGGATTCTGGCTGTTTTTATATATTGGCTCATACAAAGTCCTTTCATATATAAGGGGGATAGAATTTTTCGGTGAGATTCTTTCGGAAAAACTCTTTTCGATGACATGCTTCAGCCTTCTCGGATTTTTAATATTAAGCAATATAATAACGGGGATATCTGCCTTCTATCTGTCGAGAGCTTTCCTGCAAAGAGGACGCTGAATGTACTCCTTGGAGCAGGAATAATATTTTTTCTTATACTTTATTTCACTATGAGGTCTATTATCCCGCATGATCTTAACACTCCCGAAGGTCTTATAAATTCCATCATGACATTCAAAACGGCTGCACCGCTGCTGCCGAGTTATTGGGTTTCCGAAACGGTTTTCCCCATATTGAAAGGCAGTGGTATGAAAACCTTCTATATGGTTGTCCTTTTAAGCAATAGTGCTTTCTTTCTTCTTTTGTCCTCGACAATAAGCCTGAGACTTTACCGGGAAAATATCGAGAGGATCCAGCCTTCGGGTGAGAATAAGAGGAGGGGATTCTTCAGGGATTTCTATCCCCCAAACAACGCGGCGATATTTTATAAGGACATAAAGATATTTTTCAGGGATACAGGCCAGTGGTCGCAGGTATTCATAATCGGTGCACTTATTATGGTCTACATATACAATTTCAGGGCAATTCCTATAAATATGATCTCGGAGTTAACGCCATTTGTGAGGGAGTTCATGGTCATGGTTAATATGCTTCTGGCAGGCCTGGTTCTTTCTGCAGTGGCTGCGAGATTTATCTATTCCTCCGTAAGTCTTGAAGGCGAGGCATTCTGGATTATAAAGACGTCTCCTGTTGATATGAATAGATTTTTGTGGGCTAAGTTTTTATATGGCTGCATACCCGTGACCTCACTTATAGTATTTCTGGTTTTTCTAACGAATCTGGCTATAAATGTCAAAGGTCTTCTTATGTTTATTTCGGTAGGTACAACTTTCATGCTTTGTATCTCGATAAGCGGACTTGGTACGGGCTTCGGTGCGATCTATCCAAAATTCAGATATGAGAACATAGCCTCTGTTTCCATGAGTCTCGGGGGAATGGCATTCATGCTGATAGCCTTCGGTACCGCGATTATTACATTATCGCTCGAACCGTGGATATTTTACATCTATAATATCAGGGTAGAGGGGGGGCTGAATTTCATAGAGAAGATACAGATTGCTGCATGCCTGGTCTCGATAGTCATGGTAAATGCCGTTGTTTTTTATCTGCCGATGAGAATAGGTAGAATGAGACTCGATAAAAACAAAGAAATTACATTTTAATAATAGAGAGACAAAAGCCTCTGAGGGCGAGAGACCGAGAATGAGCGAAAATATTATATCCTGTCTCGTTGATCATTAAGTTGCGAAGTTTTCATTGAATGAAATGCATGCGATATCGAGTCTATAATATCTGATGCGATCAACGAGTGTTCGCCCTTTTTTTCCACTGCAATATTTCCCCCAAGACCGTGCATGTAAACGCCGAGTATAGATGCCTCAAGGGGATTTAATCCCTGGCCTAAAAATGCAGCAGTCATTCCGGTGAGAACATCTCCAACACCTGCACTCGCCATTCCCGGGTTACCTGTTGGGTTGATAAATGCACTCCCATCAGGTTCGGCAATTATCGTCGGCACTCCTTTAAGCACAAGATATGTTCCGGTTTCTTTCGAGAATCTGACTGCCGTATTTATTCTGTCTTTTTCTATTTCTCTTGACCCTTTGACCCTTTGACCCTTTGACCCTTGTAATAATCTCGCCATCTCACCGGGATGAGGGGTGAGGATTATCGGTGCTTTCGCTTTTCTTAGAATATGCAGTTTCCCTTGAAGTGCATTTATAGCATCCGCATCCATTACCATTGGTGCAGTTGAATTCAGTACAACATTGGCAATAAGTTTCCTTGTTTCGTCGGCATCGGAAATTCCAGGGCCTATTGCCAACACATCGGCTTTATTCGAGAGGAATTCTAAGATCGTATCTAATGCCTGTGCTGAAAGAATTCCGTCACCTCTATCGGAGAGGGGAAGGGTCATCTCTTCTGTTACCCCCGACTGAAAGATATCCAGTAAACTTTCCGGAACGCCGATTGTTACGAGTCCCGCTCCCGCCCTCAGACATGCCTTTGCACACATGAATGCGGCACCTGTTTTTCCCCTCGATCCGGCAACAACAAGCACATGTCCATAATCTCCCTTATGGGAATATCTTTGTCTCTCCGGGATTAATAGGGACACATCCCCTATTTCCGAGAGGTTCACTTTTAATCTGTCCGATTTAAGGAGCGATTCGGGAAAGCCTATGTCCTCTATAAAAAGTTTTCCGGTATACTCTGCTCCGGAATAAAGTAGGTGACCTCTCTTTGGAAGGCCGAATGTTACTGTATAATCGGCACTCACAGCCTTACCCAATACCCGACCCGTATCAGACGATATGCCTGAGGGGATATCAACAGAAATTACGGATGCCCTTGATTTATTCAGAAAGGAAATAATATCCGCCGTCTTGCCCGTTACATCTTTACTTAGACCCGTACCGAAGATCGCATCTATCACCACTGCACTGTGAAGGTCTTTATTGTCTATTTTATTTCTAAACTCGATCTTTACACCCATCTTTTTTGCAATCCTGTATTGTATACGGCAATCAGGACTAAGCTTATCTTCCTTCGCAAGGAGCAGTACTTTTACATTCCATCCCAGATTATGAAGTTCTCTGGCAGCAACAAACCCATCGCCGCCGTTATTGCCGCCTCCGGTTAGGACAATAACCTTTCCTTCTTCAAAAAGTTCTCTCACCTTTTTTGCAACTGCAAGTCCCGCCCTCTCCATGAGAACTGCACCGGAGATACCATAATCCTTTATGGTCTTCTTATCGATATTACGCATTTCTTCCACAGTAACAACCTTCATGCATTATCCTCATTAAGGATTAGATTTATCCAAATTATATTAAAGATATCACCGTAATCCTTTAAAAAAGTCTCCATCGTTCCATCCTGATTTTCGTTCTTTTTATAACGATAAATCATCCTGTCTATGTAATGCAGCACTGCTTTTTTATCTTCTTTTCTAAAGGGATAAACGCATCCGCTCATTACTTTATTGCCGTTGAGAGTCAGGATTCTTGTTGCTAACAGGTCACCTTTTTTCAGACCTCTTGTAAGTGTCTTGTGACGCAGTGAGATATCTCCGTCCACAAGCAGATCTTTGATAATTATCTTTTTGTCTTTTGATACTGAAGCAACCTCATAAAGGCTCAGTCTGCTGCCCTTTATTCTGTCGAGAAGAGACCTTTCTTCAGCTTTCAGTTCCTTATTGTTCCGGATATAAATATCTATGAACGTCTCTTTCTTATCATTGGCTTTATAATCAAAGATAAGCCAATCTTCAAAATTAATAAAACCGAGTGTGAGGGCGGTTCCTTTTAAAAATTCGTCAGGACTCTTCTCATCCCAGAAATATTCGTATGCCTTATCTATGGCTTCCGCATGAGTTGATCTGACGTAATTTATCACCGATTGAATAAGTTTTGTCTTTAACGATTCTTCTTTTCCCATACTTTCTCCCTCTGATTTTTATTAAATTTTCAATACCCCACAGTCTCTGCTGAGGGGTGTCCTTATATTCCCCCTTTGGCAAAGGGGGATGAAGGGGGATTTTTGAATAAATAAATTTTCAATAAATCTCCCCTAACCCCTCTTTTCCAAAGAGGGGATCAGAAGGATTCCCGACAAGCGGGAATGACAAAGTACGATTTATTTTTTTGATACCCCGCCGTCTCTGCGGCGGGGAGCTTTATTAGATTTTCTGGAGATGCTGGTTTCCAATAAAGACAAGTGGTGATTGTTGATGAACCACCACCGAGGAACCTTGAAAAAACGATAAGGAAAGAGGTGATAATATGTCCAAAGTCTATTTTGCATCAGCAAGGATCAAAAAATGGAAATATGCTGACAGCATGCCGGGTAAGCTTGAAAACCTGCTAAGGGAGATAAACCTTCTGAGATATTTTGAAAAAGATGAGTGGGTGGCCGTAAAGACACACCTGGGTTCTGAAGGTGCACACAGAATCGTCAGGCCTGTATTTTTGAGAAAGGTAATTGACGCCTTGAAAGGTGCCGGTGCTAAACCTTTTATTACGGATACCGTTCGTATAAAAGGACTCGATTACCTTGAGGTTGCCAATCATAACGGTATAAATCATCTCTCGGTAGGTTCCCCGGTTGTTCTTGCCGATGGTCTATATGGAAATGACAATATAATGGTAAAGGCAGGAGAGATTCTTGGAGAGATTGCCGTTTCAAGTCTTATCCACGATGTCCCTGCAATGGTAGTGTGTTCGCATGTAAAAGGTCATATACAGGCAGGTTATGGCGGTGCGATTAAAAATGTTGCTATGGGTGGTGTAAGTTCAAGCCACCGTCACTGCGGCTGGAAGTGCGGAAGGGGTGCTATGCATACCATAGGGGAGGGCAAACTGATGTGGGACGCGGAAAAATGCGAACTATGTTTGCAATGCGTGGAGATCTGCCCGCTCGAGGCAATAAAATTTGAAGGTGAGATCTTCGGTTACAGTGAAAACGGGTGCTGGAGATGCGGTAGGTGTACAAGGGTTTGTCCTGGAGTCGCACTAACACTACCCGGAGATGACGAAAGGTTTATGAAGGCACTCGCAGAGGCTGCAAAGGCTGTTCTCGGCACATTCAGGCCGAATAAGATTATATACATAAATTTTCTAACAGAGATACAGCCCGAATGCGACTGTATGCCGTCAGCAGATGTGCCTGTGATACAGGATCAAGGGATTCTAATCTCCGATGATATCGTAGCCGTGGAGCAGGCAACGATAGATATCCTTTTAAAAGCAAAACCATTACCTCAGTCTGCTATGGACGGGTTAAAGATCGAAGATGCGGCAGACATACTTTTTCATCTTTCGCAGAAGCCCTATAAATTGCAGATAGAAGAGGCTGAAAGGCTCGGACTTGGAAGTAAAGATTATGAACTGATCGAGATATAAAAAAAACACTGCTGTCCGTGGAATGTTGGACAGCAGTGTAGGGGAGGTAACGAGATGATTTAATTAAATCGATGATATATTAATATCAGATTTTAGGGTTTTTGTCAAGAAAATTTTTAGATTGCATATTAATTGTAAGTTTAGATTTATATAAATTTGATTATAAATCAAGAGGTTTGCCCTCTGGCGGGTTCAGGTTTGTAACCTGAACCCAGTATTTCTGCTTGTCAGCCTGCATCAAAATATTGGGTTCCGGTCAGAGACCCGAACCCGCAAAAGCGAGAATGACAAAGTACGATTTATTTTTTTGATACCCCGCCGTCTCTGCGGCGGGGAGGTTCATTATAAATCAAGGAATATTTTGTTTCATATATCTCTCGAAGGGCATAAATCATATAGTACGCATTCGCTATGTTTCGGCTTTTTGGCCTGACATATCTTCCTGCCGTGAAATATTAAAAGGTGAGAAAGATTTCCCCGTTCCTCTCCGGGAGTTATAGCCATTAAATCCTTCTCGATCTTAACAGGGTCTTCATTTTCGGTAAGACCAAGCCTGTAAGAAACCCTCTTAACATGGGTATCCACCGCAATGCCTTCGTTGATACCATAAGCGTTTGAAAGTATTATGTTGGCTGTTTTCCTTGCTACGCCCGGCAGGCTTGTAAGTTCCTCCATTGACTGCGGAACGTTAGAGTTAAACTTTTCGATTATCATTGCTGCCGACGCCCGGATATTTTTTGCCTTATTATTATAGAAATTTATGGAACCGATATCTTTTCTAAGCGTATCGAGTGGCACATGAGCATAATCACCGATAGATTTATATTTTTTAAATAATTTCTCCGTTACCCTGTTTACGTGCACGTCCGTAGTTTGTGCCGACAGTATAGTTGCAACAAGAAGTTCAAAAGAAGTCTTATAATTAAGGGCGATCTTTGACTCAGGGTATTCTTTTTTTAGTCTTTTTATGATCTCTAATGTTCTTTCTCTAATGTCCATAAAATCTCCAGCCCTATTTCCATTCACTCCTCCCTTGTATTGACGTTCTTATAAGGATTCTATCAAAAATTTGTGAAAGGGGAAAATAATTTTGGCTTATCATCTCAGCGGTACGAAAAATCTTTTAACTGAAAAAAATAATTTTATGTTGACACAACTGTCTGGATTGATTATAGTTAAATAGTTGGATAACATTCCAATTTGTTTATTGGCCATCAACTTGCTCAACATCATATGCTTCATATAACCGTTTGGATTATAAAAAGTAGCTTAGGTATTATCTCGACTTTTGCGGCAAGTACCCGCTTCCGGATTCAAGATCAGAACGTGTGAAGTTGTTTATCAATAAGTTGCAGGAAAAAAAGCAATCATCTGAACAGCAAGAGCAGGCTGCACATGCTGTCTCGCTTTATTTTGAGACACTGCGGAAAATGGATAATGAAACCCCTGCTGTTCAAATCAATATTGAAAAGACAGTAAAGACAACATCCCCCTCCACCCCCATGAATCATAACTCCCCCTATAACTCCCCCTCGCCCCCTCTTAAATTAAGAGGGGGAAGGGGGGAGTTATTAAGAGGGGGTGGCGAAGCCGGGGGCGTTACGATTAAGGAGAATTTTTCCAATACTTTATCCCATAAACCTTTGCCGCGACAGCAATGGCGTCTGTGGGAAGACGGCTATGCAAAGACATCTGATTCTCCGCAATGGGACAAGGTCATAAGTGATCTGGCCTCGGAGATCAAGACACGGCATTACTCACGGAAAACACTGAAGACTACGCACTGTGGGCGCGGCAGTTCCAGCGATTCCTGCGCCATAAACCGACATGCGACCTTTCATCAACAGACGTCAAGGAATACCTCACCTATCTTGCAGTACAATGTCATGTCGCCGCCTCAACGCAGAACCAGGCGTTTAACGCGTTATTGTTTCTGTTCAGGTATATTCTTAAGAAAGATTTTGGCGATCACAAAGACATCCCCCGCGCGAAGAAGTCTAAATATATTCCCGTAGTCCTTTCCCGTAAGGAAATAGACGCTGTGTTGAAGCATCTCGAATATCCCTATGAGCTTGTAGTTAAATTACTGTACGGCTGCGGGCTGCGGCTATTCGAATGTCTGCAACTGCGGGTGCATAATTTCAACTTTGACGCCGGGGTTCTGACGATCCACAATGGGAAAGGGAAAAAAGACCGGACTGTGCCGATTCCGCAGACGATCAGGCCGGAGTTGACGACCCAGTTTGAGGTAATAAAAAAACTTCACGATGAAGACATTGCGAAGGGCTACTCAGGAGTCTTTCTCGACGACCAGCTCGAAAAGAAATATCCCTCGGCAGCGCAGGATTTCATATGGCAGTGGTTCTTTCCACAAAAGGCGCTTACACCGGTTCCGGGCAAGCAGGAACTGAGGCGATATCATCTTCATGAGACGCGTGTTCAGGAAGCACCTTACGAGGCGGTGCGAAGGGCGCCGCTCACCAAACGGGTCACCTCCCATACCTTCCGCCACTCTTTCGCAACTCATCTATTGCAAGCAAATTATGATATACGAACTATTCAGGAATTGTTGGGTCACAGCGATGTGAGGACGACAATGATTTATACCCATTGTGTTCCGAGCAGGACGGTGAAAGAGGCGAAAAGCCCGTTGGATTTTTAAAAAATAAACCCTATGAAATCAACTCACTCGATTATGCAAGGACTCACAAATATAATCATGCATAACAGCATCAATGCCCGGATTTTTTCGTTAGCCGAAGAGGTCTATATTGTTGGCGGATATTTAAGAGATATCCTTTGCGGTAAGGAAACAAGGGATATAGATTATGTAGTTCGCGGCAATGTGAGGGAATTTGTCGCCCGTGTATCCGATGCCATAGGACTGAAACCCGATGTCGGGACTGTAGTTGAGCTTAAAAAAGAAAAGATGATAAGGATCGTGTTTAAAGATAAGACTACCCTTGATTTCACAGAACTTAAAGGAGACATTGAGACGAATTTAAGCGAAAGGGATTTTACGATGAATGCACTTGCATGGTCTCCACAAACAGGACTCATTGATCGGTTCGGTGGGATCAGGGATATTAAGAGGGGTATTATCAGGGCTATATCAATAGATAATTTTAAGAGCGACCCCTTAAGACTTCTCAGGGTTTATCGCTTTGTCTCCGAACTCGGGTGGGATGTAGATAGTAAAACACGAACGATGGTCGGACAATTGAATAAAACCATTAAAAAATCTGCCGATGAAAGGATCACATTAGAGTTTTTCAAGCTGTTGAATTTGGATGGTTACCGGAATGCCCTGAAGATGGCATTGAAGGACGGCTTACTGGAAAGTCTCTTATTAATATCCCACAAGAAATTATCGGATAACATAAAAAGGCTTTCGCAGCTTGAATCGTCAATAAAAAAAATAAGCGGCGGATTTAAGATAAATCTCGAAAGGCCTTTTTCTCAGGAGCTTACATATAAGGGACTCCTTAGGCTCGAACAAGTACTCAAAGGTTCGACACTCAATAAAAACAGGTTGAGATTAAGCAGACTTATTCAGGAACGACTCAGGGTTGTTAATAAACTATTCACTATTCACTATTCACTATTCACTTCTTCAAAGATGTTTGATACGTTCTTCGATGCGAAAGATGCATTATTCGATATCATTGTGCTCACTGGAAACTTAAATCTTCTGGATAAAGCAGAAAGGTTCAAGAAGATATGGAAGAAGGGCTTTCTTACGGCAGAGGAGATCATGGATAGAACAGGTCTCAGAGGGGGAGTCGAACTCGGCGCGCTGATATGTAGATTGAAAAAGATGCAGTTCGAGGGGAAGCTTAAGACGAAAAGGGATGCTGTAAGATGGGTAAAAAGCTTAGGTGCCTTTTAAAGCAGGCATAAAAAATTGTATCAAAAATTGTATCAAATCTTGTCAAGTTCTCATAAATCCTTTAAAATTATCATAACATGACCATCGAAACCGGTCTTCTTATACTTGAATCGATACTTCTTGTTGCTACTATAATGCTTCTCCTTTTTAACATTAGGGAAGGCAGAGGCAGGAAGAATCTTTTATTGGAGGTCGAGAGGGCCACAAAGGTTCTCACAAGGCAGGAATATTTTCTATCGGTTACCGATTCCATGATGGAGGCAAAAGAGGAGGTCGTGGGGTGTATAACAGGCAGAACACCTGCAGGCGAGGACAAGAAAAGGACAAGGGATATTATAGATACAATCGAAAAATTGACCAGGAAGGGAATTCGAGTCGGATATCTTTTGCCTAAATTCCCTGACAGACTTCATATCGGCTACCTGTACATGAAGGCAGGTGCGGATATCCGCTACAGCAATTGCCTAACGGTACACAACATCCGCTTTATAGTAGTGGATGATAAAATCGTTGTGATCGGCATCCCTGAAAGTATAGGTGAAAAGGAAGCGACGAAGAAGGGATACAGGATACCCTCCGAAGGACTGGCAATGATACTTAAAGACTACTTCAATAAATGCGAGGGAAAGATAAGCTTTTCGGAATATCTGAAAGAGGTACTTGCCCAGACCGGTGCAACTCCAAGGCATCTTGCACAGGAGCTTCAGATAGATGATGAAGAATTAGAAAAGTTTACCCAGTCCGCCTAATCCCGGTATCTGCAGGCCTCCGGTCAGCTTCGACATCTCTTCATTGACCATTTCGTGTGCCCGCCTTATTGCCTCATTGGCCGCTGTAAGTATAAGGTCCTGAAGCATCTCAACATCATCTGGATTTACAACATCCTTTTCTATCTTTATGGCGATAATCTCTCCTGCTCCATTGGCGGTGACGGTGACCATGCCTCCGCCTGATGACGCCTCAACCGTCTTCTTTTTTGCCTCTTCCTGCATCCTCTGCATTTCACCCTGAAGCCTCTGGGCTTCGCGCATAATATCACCGAGCATTTTTTTGGACATCTTTAACCTCCTATATTTTCTTTCATTTTAATGTCGATTATTCTTCCATCAAAGAGTTCGATTGCCTCTTTAATCATCGGGTCTGCCAGCACCTTTTCCTTAATATCCTTTTTCCGAACTGTCTTTTTTACCTGGGTCTCTATCTTTATCCTTGTAGGATTTTTGCGGATATCCGAGGCCATCCCCTCTATTAATGAAACATTCTTTCTAACTGAATCCGCAAAGATTTCATCACTGCTGCTAAAAGTGAGTACCAATATATTACCATCAAGCGAGGGGATAGCCTTTGCAAGCTTGGATGAAAGCGGGTCATCCACCTTCTCTCTGATCGCATCCATCAATGATTTCCCATCGATACACGATTCACGATTCACGATACACGATTCACGATGCACACCCCCTTTTGAGTCCCCCCTTACTAAGGGGGGATAGAGGGGGGTGTCTTCCTGTATTTTCTCTTTACCACTCACGGTTCGTGTCGCGTGGCTCGTGAGTTCTGCATTTTGCATCTTATCTTCATCGTGTATCGTGTATCGTGTATCCTGCATCTTTTCTATAGACAAGCCCTTTACAATCGCATCTATATTCTCTATCGCCTCTGTCACAGGTCTTAAATTACTTAGAAAGCTCGCCCTGATTAACGACATTTCGAGGCTCAGTCTCGGTGAAAATGCAGACCTTACGTCAGACTCGGCCTTTACCATCTCCGAGAGCATGAGCGTGAGCAAGTCGGACGAGGCCTTCGGCAGGATCCCTGAGATCGAACTCATTTCATCTTCGCCGAGTTCGAGCACCTCTACGGGTTTGCGCACGATCTTTGCAACGAGAAGATCCCTGAAAAAACCTACAAGGTCTTTTACAAAAGACTTAAGGTCTGTCCCACTATCTACAAGCTCTGCTATAATCTTGAGTATCTTCTCACGGTCACCGTCAATAATTGCCATCGATATTTCAGACAGCATTGCAATATCGGCTATGCCGAGAAGGTCTTTTATCTCCGATTCTTTTATGTCGGAAGAAAAAGAGGAGACCTGATCTAAGATTGTGAGGGAGTCTCTCATACTTCCATCGGCAGCCCTTGCAACCATCTCTATTGCCGGCTCGGTAATCGTTATGGCCTCGGAGGCTGTTATATGTTTTAGCCTGTCCTTTATCTTCTGTACAGGTATCCTTCTGAACGGAAGATGCTGGCATCTCGAAAAAATAGTTGCAGGGATCTTTTTTGGCGCCGTTGTAGCGAGCACGAAAACGGCATGCGGCGGAGGTTCTTCAAGGGTCTTTAAGAGTGCATTAAATGCAGATGTAGAGAGCATATGTGATTCATCGATTATATATACCTTATACCTTCCACCGAGCGGCGCATATTTAACGCCCTCTCTAAGATCTCTTATATCATCCACACTATTATTCGATGCACCGTCTATCTCGAGCACATCAACAGAATATCCGTCCTTAATAGCTGTGCATGACGCACAGGTGCCGCAGGGCGATGATGTCGGGCCATGTTCGCAGTTCAACGCCTTTGCGAGTATCCTTGCCGTGGATGTCTTACCCACGCCCCTCGGTCCGGAAAATATATAGGCATGTGCGATCTTGTTTTGGGAGATTGCATTCTTAAGAATTCTGGTAATGGGTTCCTGGCCTATAAGGTCATCTAACCCCTGCGGTCTCCATTTTCTTGCAAGAACCAAATAACTCATATCTAAAAACTCATAATTATAGGCGCTGCATAATATTTGAGCGTCCGCCTCAGGCGGAGTATTTTGCCGATATTCCTATCTAATTTTTATTAAATTTTCAATACCCCACAGTCTCTGCTGTGGGGTGCCCTTATATTCCCCCTTTGGCAAAGGGGGATGAAGGGGGATTTTTGAATAAATAAATTTTCAATAAGTCTCCCCTAACCCCTCTTTGCCAAAGAGGGGATCAGAAGGATTCCCGACAAGCGGGAATGACAAAGTACGATTTATTTTTTTGATACCCCGCCGTCTCTGCGGCGGGGAGCTTCATTTTTTTCCAGTCAGGGGACAACTTGCTGCGGCACCCAGAGTAAATGCTTACCATTGCTTCCTTCCGGACCTCGTGGGGTTCGCATCCCTCTGCTGCGCAGGGCTATCCCCTGACTGCAAAAACCAAACCATAGTTTGGGGGTTGTAAGTGTTATGTATTTTAGCACATATCCCCGTTATTTTGGACAGATGTATTACAGATGGGTTTGTGAAAAGACTAAAAATCAGGGAACATCTTTAGATAAAGAGTTCTACCGTTTACGGGCTCGGCCTTTGCAGTGAGAATACCTCCTTCTACATATTCCAGATCAAAACCCTTAAACCCCCTTGTTGTCAGGGATTTGGCATCGGAAGGGCACCCCTGTTCACACCCCGCAATACCCCTGATCATCTTCGGAATAAGCCCTTTTATATTCAGGTCGTGCAGCTCAATACCTTTAGAAGAGGCAAAGCCCTCGATCTGTTTCACCGTTATCTCCAGATCAAGACTGAAAGGGTTATTAATAGGTATCAGCAGAGAATCATTGTCTATCTTTACATCAAGTTCCAAAGACACCTCCTTCAACCGAGACTTTTGAATTATACCTATTTTTTATAAAATTCTCAAAAAATCAGCAATATACTTTATCATGACTTCCGATATAGATAAGAAATAGTCTTGATTTCCTTCCTTACGCTCCATATAATCTATCATGCTCTCCAAGATCCTCAGTGCAAGCGTTGTAGGCATCGACGCATATCCCGTTGATGTCGAGGTGGATATTGCATCGAGGGGACTGCCCCATTTTTCTGTGGTCGGTCTTCCCGACGCAGCGGTTAAAGAGAGCAAAGACAGGGTCAGGGCTGCACTTAAGAACATCGGATTCAATTTCCCTCTGAAACAGATAACGGTTAATCTTGCACCTGCAGATTTAAAAAAGGAAGGCTCGTCGTTTGATCTTCCTATCGCCGTCGGCATAATAGCGGCAGAGGGTGTCATAGAAATGAGTTTGACACAGGGTTATCTTTTCACAGGAGAGCTTTCACTCGATGGAAAGATAAAACCGGTAAGGGGTGCATTATCAATAGCAATTGCCTCGAGGGATCTTGGGCTGAAAGGTATTATCATTCCAAAAGAAAATGCGTCGGAGGCGGCAGTTGTAAAAGGTGTTTCCGTCTTAGGAATGGACAGCCTTCCGGAGGTAATAGATTTTTTAAGGGACGGTAATTCCAAGAAGATATTTGCAGTAGACCTCGATAAAGCCTTAGAAGAGAATTCTGTTTACGAGGAAGACTTTTCCGAGGTAAAGGGACAGGAACATGCAAAAAGGGCATTGGAAGTAGCGGCAGCAGGAGGACATAATGTACTGATGATAGGTCCTCCGGGATCGGGAAAGACAATGCTTGCAAAAAGGCTTCCTACAATACTTCCAAGGATGACCTTTGACGAGGCATTAGAGACGACAAAGATACACAGCGTTGCAGGGCTATTGAAAACAGGACAGTCTTTACTTGCAATAAGGACTTTCCGCTCTCCACACCATACGATTTCGGATGTTGCACTTATAGGCGGCGGCCAGCTTCCAAAACCCGGCGAGGTCAGTCTTGCACATAATGGAGTTTTATTCCTCGACGAACTCCCTGAGTTCAAAAGAAACGTGCTTGAAGTCTTGCGGCAGCCGCTGGAAAACGGCGAGGTAACGGTATCGAGGGCAGTAGCATCGATAACGTATCCGGCAAATTTCATGCTTATTGCTGCAATGAACCCATGCCCCTGCGGTTATCTTGGAGATCCAAGGCATCAGTGCACCTGCGCACCGGGACAGATCCACCGTTACAGACATAAGGTGTCAGGACCCCTTCTTGACAGGATTGACATACATATCGAGGTACCTGCCGTGCCTTATAAGGAACTCTCGACGGAGTATTCCGGGGAGAAATCGGAAGATATAATGCAGAGGATTGTTGCTGCAAGGAATATCCAGCTCGACAGATTCAAAGGCGACAGGATTTATTCTAACGGCCAGATGAAGACAAGGCATATTAGAAAATATTGTAAACTGAAATCCGATGCGCAATCTCTCCTCGAAAACGCAATGCAGAAACTCGGGCTTTCGGCAAGGGCATATACCCGGATACTGAAATTATCCAGGACGATTGCAGATCTGGAATCCTCGGAAAAGATCCAATCGCACCACATCTCCGAAGCGATACAATACAGGAATCTGGATAGAGGGATGTTTTAGGAAGCCGGGACAGAGCTTGATTATCCGGAGTACAACATTCCTCCAAAAAACGAACGGCCTGCCTTGAAAAAATAGGTGTAAAATTAGTACAATTCCTTTGCATTTCTTGAATTGAAAAATAGGAAGCCGGCAGGAGGTTTATGGGAGAGATCAAGAGGTTAAGAAGCGAGATAGATGCTATTGATGAAGAGATACTGAAACTACTTAATAAGAGATCGGATGTCGTTCTCGAAGTTGCAGACAGAAAACGTGATAAGAATGCGAAGTTTTATTCCCCTGAGCGGGAACAACAGATAATCGAGAGGTTGACGGCACTGAATAAGGGACATTTCCCGAATGAGGCCATCAAGGCGATCTATAGGGAGATACTTTCGGCCTCCCTTTCGCTGGAAGAACCTTTAAAGGTCTCATATTTCGGTCCTGTTGCCACATTCACACACCTCGCAGCACTCAGACATTTCGGCTCCTTTGCAGAGTTCATGCCGATGGACAGCATTAAGGGTGTTTTTGAGGCTGTTGATTCCGGAAAAGCCGAATTCGGCGTCGTTCCGATAGAGAACTCGACCGAAGGGGTAATAAGCTATACGCTCGATATGTTTATGGATTTTGACCTGAAGATAACGGCAGAGATTATGCTCGAGGTCTCTCAAAACCTACTCTCTAAAAGCGGAGACAAGGGCAGGATCAGGAAGATATATTCCCATCCCCCTGCTACCTCCCAGTGCAGAAGATGGCTTGAGACAAATATGACCGGGATACCGGTAATAGAGGCCACAAGCACTGCAAAGGCAGCCGAACTCGCTTCGCATGAGGACAACGCCGCTGCGATTGCGAGCGAACTTGCTGCAAAGGTCTATAATCTTAATTTTGTCGAATCCGGCATAGAAGACAGCAAGCATAATGTAACCCGGTTCTTAGTTATTGCAAAGGAATCTTATAAGAAGACCGGCAGGGATAAGACATCCATTATGTTTTCCATTAAGGACAGACCCGGCGCCTTGTACGATATTCTCACGCCATTTAAGAAGGCTAAGATAAACCTCACTAAGATCGAGTCAAGACCGTCAAGGAGAAAGGCATGGGAGTATATCTTCTTTGTAGACATGGAAGGCCATATCGAAGACAAGAAGGTAAGTAAGGCTATCGAGGTTATGAAAGAAGGATGTCTTTATCTTAAGGTCCTCGGCTCATATCCTTATGGCGGCCAGTAGTGATAAAGTCCCCTGAACATATCAGGACAATCGCCCCTTATATTCCGGGTAAGCCCATAGAAGAACTCGAAAGAGACCTCGGTATAAAGAATTCCATAAAACTTGCATCGAATGAGAATCCGATCGGGCCGTCGCCTCTGGCGTTAAAGGCGATAAAAGACGCCTTGCGTACTACAAGGGGGTCAAGTAGTTTGAACAGGTATCCGGATGGGGATGGTTTCTACCTCAAGAATGCATTAGCGGAGATGCTATCAAAACATGATGCACGATATACGATACAAGATACACGATACAAGATACACGATAAAAAACATGCATCGTGCATCGTGCATCGTGCATCGGATTTCAGGGTTAGTCCGGAAGAAATAATACTCGGTAACGGTTCGAATGAACTTATAGATATAGCAGTGAGGACATTTCTTAATCCGGGAGACGAGGCTGTTATGGCAGACCCATCATTTGTGGTCTATTCAATGGCTGTTCAGGCAGCAGGCGGTAAGGCAATTCGAATTCCTCTTAAGGATTATAAACATGATCTCAATGCAATGCTGAACGCCGTGACATCGAGGACAAAGATATTATTCATAGCAAATCCGAATAATCCTACAGGTACAATAACCACAAAGAAGGAATTTGATAGACTGATGGCCTATCTCAGAGATGGGGTTCTTGTAGTTGTAGACGAGGCATATTTTGAATATGTTACCGACCCGGAATATGCAGACAGCCTTAAACATTTCAGAAATGGGAAGGACATATTAATCCTGAGGACGTTCTCCAAGATATATGGTCTTGCAGGTCTAAGAATAGGTTATGGCATTGCAAAGGCAGAGATTCTTACGGAGATGAACAAGGTGCGAGAGCCGTTCAACACAAACTCGATTGCACAGAAGGCAGCGTTAGAGGCACTGAAAGATAAGGGATATATAAGAGATTCTCAGAGGATAAATAATGCCGGCAAAAAATATTTATATAAGGAACTTACATCGCTCGGGATAAGATATGTTCCCACAGAGGCAAATTTCATATATATTACCGATATGGATTCAAAGGTGATATACGAATCGCTGTTAAAGGCAGGTGTAATAGTAAGGCCAATGGGGACAAAGGCGATAAGGGTGACCATTGGGCTGCCGGACGAAAATAAACGCTTTGCGAAGGCACTGAAGAAAGTAATCAGTGTCAGTGAGTAGTGTCAGTGTCAGCAAAAAACTGACGCTGAATAGATGGAGGAATAAATGGACATTATAGTATTAAACAGGAATGCTGCAGAGAAGGACATAAGGCATATATTAAAGAAGCTTGAGGGCAAGGGTCTGAAGGCGACGATATCGAGGGGGACCGAGCGGGTTGTTGTCGGCGTGATCGGCGATACGTCAAAGATAACAGAGGAAGAAGAAAACGCATTCAGGGTTATGAGGGGAGTTGAGGAGGTAATGAGGATACTCAAACCCTATAAACTTGCAAGCAGGGATTTTAAGGACAAGGGCACAATAATAAAAGTCAAAGGAAAGATAATCGGAGGCAAGAAGATACCGGTTATTGCCGGCCCCTGTGCCGTTGAAAGCTGGGCTATGCTCATAAGTATTGCAGAGAAGATAAAGGCCGCCGGGGCATCTTTCATAAGAGGCGGAGCCTACAAGCCGAGGACATCGCCGTATGCATTTCAGGGTCTGGGCGAGGAAGGACTCCAATACCTTGCAGCAGCGAGCAAAAAGACAGGGCTTCCTGTTGTCACCGAGATCATGGACCCGAGGGACTTGGAGACGATCTTAAAATATACGGATGTAATCCAGATAGGTGCGAGGAATATGCAGAACTTCAGGCTGCTTCTCGAGGTCGGAAAATGCAAAAAGCCGGTACTTCTCAAGAGAGGGCTTTCCGCCACTATCAAGGAATGGCTTATGGCAGCGGAATATGTGATGTCAAAAGGGAATCATGATGTTATCCTCTGCGAAAGAGGGATTAGGACATTCGAGACCGCAACGAGGAATACGCTCGATCTCAGTGCAGTGCCGGTCTTAAAGCAGAAGACCCACTTACCGGTTATTGTTGATCCAAGCCATGGAGTGGGCAAATGGGACCTCGTTGCACCAATGGCAAAGGCTGCTGTTGCAGCAGGAGCAGATGGGCTTATTATAGAGGTTCATACGAATCCCGCAGAGGCAATGTCGGACGGTGAGCAATCTTTGAAACCCGACGCCTTTAAAAAACTCATGGCTGAATTAAAGCCGGTAGCTAAGGCAGTTGGAAGAGAGATATAACTTAAAAATTCAACATGCAAAGTAAATTCACGAGTGCTTCAGGAGTAGTTCACGTTCTAATCTTAAAAGTGTTAAATAGTGTTCAATAGCGATCGAGCAGGGGTTGATTGATAAGGAGTGAAAAGGGCTATTGCTTTCAGACTATATCAGTCGAATCGGATATGCGGTAATCCATATCTCTATCTGTTGAAATCTGACTTTAAGCAGTTCTTTGAATTCTTTAAAGAATTTTTCCGCCTCAGGAGAGGTTTCGATATCAATTATAAAACGAATCAACTCGTCAGCGTATTCTTTGCCGCCATGTGTCCAGATACCGTGAATACTTTGCGGCTCAACCGTAATTGCACCGAACTTTTCAATCAGTTCTCTTCTTGTCTGCTGGAATTTTTCAGGTTCTACAGGCGTGCCGTCATTATATCTTAACGGAAGCAGTATCTCGTATCTTTCTAAGGACATTATCCAGACCTTCTACTTGAATAATCTCATAGGGGATATTAATCGCATCGAGTACGGTAAGAGCAGAAAAGGGGATTTCATAAATGTCATTCTGCAAACATATAACCCTTGTTCGTTTTGATAATTCCAGGAAACCAACAGCATCATCGTTTGCATCTTTAAATTTTATCTTTACCATTTTCATGATTTAAATATAGGGCTTTATTGATTATAAAGTCAAGGACATTCTCTGCGAAAATGCCTAAAAGGACTCACTTGCAAAGAAAAGACCGATAAACCATTGGAAATACCGGCTGCAACTTACCTGTACTTTCGGACAGGTTACAAAAACCGTGAGTTTATATTGGCGTGTCTTTGTCGACAAGAGGCACAGGTCTACTACTTACATGTGTTATAATCACTTCAAATAGGATGTAAATGCCAAATAAATATTCGCTTTGTGACGAAAATAAAGCTGGAGGTGAAAAGTGTCTGAGATTTTTCTAAAATTACATATCGAGGAACTTGATGAGGGTGGGTATGTAGCAACGAGTCCCGATATGCCCGGTCTTGTGGCTCAGGGGCGATCTATATCCGAAACTCTGGAAATAGCCCATGACGTTGCAAGAAAGCTTATTGAATCGTTCGAAGAACATGGCGATCCATTACCCTTT
>JACQXD010000042.1 GCA_016208875.1 Nitrospirota bacterium | reverse complement strand
TTTCCAAAGAGGGGAATCCCCCCCCTTAGCAAAGCCTCCTCCAGAATCCCCCCCTTTAGCAAAGGGGGGCGAGGGGGGATTTTCATTCCCCTTTGTGTCCCGAAAGCCTTCGGGACATGTGTTTTTCATTTTCTGTATATTGCTCTGTGAATGCAGTTCTCTTTTCTCGGTGTTTTTATAGAATAAAAATACTCCATCTATCTCAATTAGAGATAACACGTCTGTATTATGAGAAATAGTCTCGGTCGAGCCTACAAATAAATATCCTTTTTCATTTATGAGGTCGGATAGCTTTTTGAATATATTTCTTTGTGTTTCGGGATTAAAATAAATGGAAACATTACGGTAAAAGATTACATCCACGCCTTTCAATTCATCGGGAAAGTCGTCATCCAGAAGGTTAAGTTTTCTGAATTTTACTCCCTCCCTGACAAAATCTTTGATTTTATGCCGGTTATTACCTGCAGGTTCAAAATACTTTTCCATGAATTGTTGAGATACATCCCTGAAAGAATATGTAGTAAAAACTCCTTCACGTGCCTTGCGGATCACGTTGCTGTCAATATCAAATCCCGTAACAGAAACGAAATTTATGATCCCGGTGCCATATCTTTCCATAAGCGATATGAGCAGTGAATAAGGTTCTTCTCCTGTCGAGCATCCTGCACTTAATATTTTTATCCTGGCTCCTTCTTTTCTGCGGGCGAGTATTTCAGGGATTAACTTTTCTGTAAGTAGATTCAGATGATGTGGTTCACGGAAAAAATATGTCTCGTTTATTGTCAGAAGATTCAAAAGATGATTAAACTCATCCTGATTATGAAGAAGATAGTTAAGATACTTCGCATGTAATTCTATACCTTTTTCCGACATCCTTGTGCGAATGCCGTTTTCCAGCGTAGCAATTCTTGCCTCATCAAAATCAAGACCGCTTCGTTCTCTAATAAGGTCTTTAAAAGGATTCAGATCCATAAAAATTGCTCACGATTTCTACTATCTTTTTACTGATGTCCCCTAACGGCAATATTTTATCAATACACCCACTGTCAATGGCAACCTTATTCATCCCGAAGACAACGGATGTTTTATCATCCTGGGCAATGGTGTTTCCACCTGCTTTCTTTATCCTTTGCATCCCCAGTGCACCATCGCTTCCCATGCCTGTCAGAATAACTCCAAGTGCCTTCTTCCCGTAAACACGGGCAACCGATGACAAAAGTACATCACACGAGGGGCGATATATGTCTTTCGGGTGTCTCCCTACAAACGATATCCTCTTTGATGCGTTTATCTCGGTGTGTTTTTCGGATGGTGATACATATACAGAACCTACAGTGACCGCATCTCCCTCAGCCGCTACCTTTATGTTCAGTCTCGTAATAAGTTTAAGCCATTCTACCATTCCCGAAACAAACCCATCAGAAATATGCTGGGCTATAACAATAGGACACGGAAAATTTTCCGGCAGTTGTGGCAGGATAACGGAAAGTGCATCCGGCCCGCCCGTGGATGAGGCAATGGCAACTATCTTATCGCTAATATTTTCTGTAGATACAGATGCTGGTATATCTATTACTTGTTGTATCTTGCGTTTCCCGCTTATATGTGTAATGACCCTGATCCCTGAAAGAAGTTTGATTTTACTGATAAACTCTCTTGCCTCGCTGAGATTGACGTCAGGTTTTACAACGAGGTCTAATGCCCCTTTCAAGATTGCAGCATATGCCGTATGTGCATCTCCACGTGTTGTAACTACAAGAATAGGGACAGCATTGGAGGCCATAATCTGCTCTATTGCCTCGATACCATCCATTACCGGCATTTCAATATCCATGGTCACAATATCGGGTCTTAATTCCCTGACCTTTTCTACAGCCTCCTTCCCGTCCTTCGCCTCTCCGATAACCTGAATCTCATTATCGGTGGATAGAATGGCTATGATTAATTCTCTCGCAAGCGTACTGTCATCAACTACCAGTACTCTTATTTTCTTCACCTGCAACCTCCCCTTATCTGAGATATGAGGCAATTCCCCTATTTATTAAATTTTCAATACCCCACAGTCTCTGCTGTGGGGTGTCCTTATATTCCCCCTTTGGTAAAGGGGGATGAAGGGGGATTTTTGAATAAATAAATTTTCAATAAATCTCCCCTAACCCCTCTTTTCCAAAGAGGGGGTCAGAAGGATTCCCGACAAGCGAGAATGACAAAGTACGATTTATTTTTTTGATACCCCGCCGTCTCTGCGGCGGGGAGGTTCATTC
>JACQXD010000041.1:18738-20897 GCA_016208875.1 Nitrospirota bacterium | reverse complement strand
GTATCGGGCAGACGGTATCACCATGGAACTATATAATTGTAATTCCCGCTGCAATAATATTCTCCACTGCCTTTATTTTTGGGATAAAGAGTATATTCGGGTATCGGGATGCAATTCTATTTTTTTCGATTTTCCTATTTGCCCCTATAATAGCGGGAATATTTATTACCGATATGTTTCCGAAGTATTTTATCTTTATAGCCCCTGTTTACAGCCTTATAATTGCAAGTGGTATTGTAAGTTTCCCAAACGTACATACTAACAAATTATCGAAGAAGATGATTAAAATCTCCCCTAACCTTTCTTTTTCTAAGAGGGGAACTCCTCCCTTTGGCAAAGGGAGGTTAGGAGGGATTTTCAGAACTGAAATCGTATTTCAGGCAATTGTTATGATATTGATAGTTGTCATACTCGGCTACGGCCTGAAAAATTATTATACAAATAAGGAATTCCATGTAATGGCAAATGTGGATCATATTTAATATCGGCGGTGTTCCGATAAACTATTATACGGGGTTTGAAATTCCTATCTTGAGAGACAATGCCTTGCAATGTATGAAAAAGGAACTCGAAGAAAAAGGAAAAGGATCTGTTAGGATATGGCTTATTGTGTCCGATCTCGTATTAAAAAAAGAAGGAGAAGATTCCGTTAAATGGATGAACGAACATTACTCATTAGTAACCGAAAAAGGATACCTTAGAGATCCTGATTATGAGAAGAAGACAAGATTGTTTAAAACGGATTTTATGGAATATAGAATAAAGATTTATCTTTTCGCTCATGAGTGATTTGAGAGTTTGCATTGTCTCGGCTGTTTATCATCTTTCTCTGGGCGGTCTGGGAAGGCAGGCTCAACTCTTATCGGAAAAGATACATGAAAAAGGTGTAAAGATTTTTGTAATTACAAGAAAGATGAAAGGTATCCCCGAGCAAGATTACCGTAAAGACATTGAGATTATAAGGATATGGACTCCATGTGCTAATGTTTCGGTACTCGAAGAAGTTGGAATTAAGAGTCTGCTGATTTCTCTATTCTTTTCATTGGGATGTGCTTGGAATCTTTTCAAAAAAAGAAATGCTTACGAAATAGTGCATTTCCACGGGGCAAGGGCCGCCCTTTTTTTCAATATCCCGGTACTTAAGCTGCTCGGTAAAAAAATTCTGGCTAAAGTTTCAGCCGCGAACCATGCATTGGAGGCAGGATCCCTAAAAGGAAATTATCTGTTTCTCGGTAATCTGCTTGCATGGTTGGTACGAAAGGTGGATATTTTTATTGCGACAAGCGATGAAATCCGTAATAGTCTCCTCCATGACGAAATTACCGGAGATAAGATTGTGAGAATCCCGAATTTTATTGATATGAGCAAATATTCTGCGATTAAAGATACTCAAAAAGATATATTGAAAGGTCAATTCGGCATAGAGGGTAAGATTATTGTCACCTTTAGCGGAAGGATAGTGCCCCGGAAAGGCGTAGAGGTTCTTTTAAGGGCATGGGACAGAATAACTAAGGAATTTAATAATGCATTTTTGTTGATCCTCGGAAGCGGTTCGTCCTTGCATGAAATGGGAAAAATTGTTTCCATGCTAAAAATGGAGGAATCCGTAAATTTTCTCGGCTGGCGGTCGGATACAAACGATTTTTTAAATATCACCGATATATTTGTGCTGCCGTCGCTTCAGGAAGGCATGCCGAATTCTCTCCTTGAGGCAATGGCATTTGGTTTGCCATGTATTGCATCGAGGATCGGGGGAGCGGTTGACGTCATTGAAGACGGGATATCGGGGATTCTCTTTGAGTCCGGGAATATGTCGGAACTTGCATCTGCTATGGTCAGATTGTTAAAGGATGAGAAATTAAGGAAGCGATTAGGTGAGGAGGCGAGGAAAAGGATTGAAGATAGTTTTTCGATTGACAGTATAGCAAACGAATACGTTAAACTGTATCAAAAGCTCATCGCTTAGGGGGAGAAGTTTCATTTTCGTAATGTTGTTTGATTTTGATCGTGTGATATGTTATTCTGTATTTCAGAAATACAGAAAGGAGGGGAAATGCTTTTAAGCGTGAAAAAAAGATATACCCTTACCATCCCCAAAAATATCAGAGAGAAACTTCATGTTAAAGAAGGTGAATATATTGATGCTGAGGTTAAAGGCC
>JACQXD010000041.1:0-18715 GCA_016208875.1 Nitrospirota bacterium | reverse complement strand
TTCTTACCCCTGTAAAGGTGATAAAAAAGGATCAGGAATATTTCTGGACAAAGGAATGGCAGGAAGGGGAAATGGAGGCAGATGAGGATATAAAAACAGGCAGGGTATCAAGGGCTTATGGAGAAGATGAATTAGAACAGTTTTTTAAAGACCTTCGCAAAGAGGCTAAAAAAATTGCTGCTAAAACGGACTAAACGCTTTGTTAAGGATTATGCTGTTCTGCCGGATGAGTTAAAGGGGAGAACTGAGAAGGCTGTATCTATCTTATTAAAAGGCACTCACCACCCATCTCTGAGGCTTAAAAAGATGGAGGGACGGCAAGGTATCTGGGAGATCAGGGTGAGTGATAGTTATAGGCTTACTTTTCAAATCTCCGGTGATACATATATCCTTCGAAGGGTTGGAACCCATGATGTTTTAAAGAAACCATAGGTATTATGAAGAACTATGAACTTCAAAAAAGTCTTGCAATAATAATCCCTGCTTACAATGAGTCAGGAAGAATCGCATTGACTATTTCGGGCATCAGGAAATTCACCGAGGCTGATATTATTGTTGTTAGTGATGGTTCGATTGACAACACGTTTGGTGAGGCAAAAAAGGCAGGAGCATATGTAATTGAGCTTTCATTTAATCTTGGTTACGGGGCAGCACTCCAGACGGGCTTTAAATATGCATTGAAAAAGGGATACGAATTTGCAGTTCAAATGGACGCTGATGGTCAACATGATCCTTCATCAATAGATTCACTCATCGATCCGATAATCAAAGACGAAATAGATGTTGCTATAGGCTCGAGGTTTCTGGATAAGGGAAACTATAAGGCACCATTTGTGAGAAGGATCGGGATGTATTTTTTTGGCATCATTGCATCGATTGTGACAGGTAGAAAAATAACAGATCCAACCTCAGGTTATCAAGCATTAAATAGGAAAGTGATAGAGTTTTATGCAAGCAATGCGTATCCTGTGGATTATCCGGATGCAGATGTGATTATTATGCTCCACAGAAGAGGGTTCAGGTTTAAAGAAGTACCTGTAGTAATGCATAATGCAGCAAAGAGGTCTATGCATGGCGGAATAATTAAGCCGCTATATTATATTTTTAAGATGGCACTTTCGATATTTGTCACACTTATCAGAAAGGAGTAAAGATCGTGACTACCCAACAAAAATTTTTTGCCTTAATAATAGGAGCAGGACTTTTTCTGGTTATAATAGAGATGGTAAGAAGGAGGAAACTTGCCGAAGAATATTCATTCCTCTGGTTGATGACCGGGTTGGGAATTATTGTTCTGGTTCTCTGGTATGACCTTTTGGAATGGTTGACGCAATTCATTGGGGCCGTGGCACCGACAACGACCCTTTTTATCTTCGGATTTGTATTCCTGATATTGATTAACCTGCATTTTTCGGTAAAGATCACCAAACTTACCGAGCAGGTAAAAGACCTTGCACAAAAACTGGCAATACACGAGAAGGAAAAATAAGATTGAGACTGAAAGCCGGTCTGTTTATTAAATTTTCAATACCCCACAGTCTCTGCTGTGGGGTGTCCTTATATTCCCCCTTTGGCGAATAAATAAATTTTCAATAAATCTCCCCTAACCCCTCTTTGCCAAAGAGGGGATCAGAAGGATTCCCGACAAGCGGGAATGACAAAGTACGATTTATTTTTTTGATACCCCGCCGTCTCTGCGGCGGGGAGCTTCATTGTGGATAGATTTTAGTGCAACAAGTTATACTAAATCGAAGTATGAAGTATTCTCAGGATATCCCTGACCTGTCAATCATTATACCTATATATAATGAAGAGGAAAATATCGCCGAACTTTCCGGAAGACTTGCCGATGTATTGGAGAAACTCGGTACTTTTGAAATTATCTTTGTGGACGATGGCAGCAAAGACGAAAGCTGGAAGATTATAAGGGATATTCATGAAAAGGATTCGAGGATTAAAGGACTCGGCTTCTCGAGGAATTTCGGGCATCATACGGCAATAACGGCCGGGCTCGACTATGCCAATGGAAATGCAGTGATATTAATGGACGGAGACCTTCAGGATATTCCGGAAGAGATTCCAAGATTATGGAAGAAATTTAATGAAGGGTACGATCTGGTCTACGGGATCAGGAAGGAAAAAAAAGATTCCATGTTTAAAAATATTTCTTCACACATCTTCTGGTGGTTGATAAATAGTCTTTCCGGTATAGATATCCCAAGAAACCAGACACTTTTGAGAATATTCGACAGGAAGATTCTTAATGTCCTTAAGGATATGAGGGAACGGGCAAGGTTTATTCACGGTATGATTGCATGGACCGGATTCAGAACAACTCTTCAGGAAGTTGAACATGCACCGCGAAAACATGGTGTAAGCAAATATAACGTTGTAAAGCTTTTCAGGCTTGCGTTCAATGCTATTACGTCTTTTTCCACCCTTCCGCTCAGACTTGCTACCTATTTCGGTATCTTGAGCGCCGGGATTGGATTTTTCATAGGTCTATTTTTTATCTATAAAAAGATATTTCTCGGAATTCCGGTACTCGGTTATGCGTCTATCATCGTAGCAATACTCTTTATGGGTGGAATTCAACTATTAATACTGGGAGTTATCGGAGAGTATCTGGGAAGGGTTTATCAAGAGGTCCAGGCAAGACCGATTTATATAGTAAGAGAGGAGTTGTTTTGATAGAAGAGCTTAAATGGGATACCGAATTTTTTAAGAGAAAGATCGGCAGATTAACCGGGGTACCGCCCGAAAATGAACTAAAGATGCTTTTAGAAAAGGCTTGCAAAGAGGGATATACATATCTTACCTACAGGACGGTTATGGAAAAGATGTCCGATATCCAGATTCTCGAAAAATATGGTTTTTATTTGACCGATATGGGGATTGTATGGGAACGAAAAACCGATAATATATCGCAGCCGATTATTTCGGCAAGAGAGGCGACAATTGACGATATGCCTGTACTGAAGTCCCTTGCCGGAGGGCTTTTTATAGACAGCCGTTTTTATAACGATCCTTTTTTTTCATACGAAGAGGCGGAAAGGTTTTTCAGGATGTGGGTTGAAAACTCGGTTCTTGATAAGGCAAACAAGACTTTTTTTGTAGAGTACAGCGGGTTTGTTATATGCAGGTTTTTAAAGAATGAAGGGGATATATTGCTTATTGGTGTAGTTAAGGAGAAGCAGAGTCAAGGAATAGGTCATAGTCTTATACGTAAGGCATTGGATTGGTTTAAGGAGAACGGAATGAATGTCGTTACCGTAAGAACTCAGGCAAAGAACAGCAGGGCGATGAATTTTTATATGGGATTGGGGTTCAGGGTAAGAAGTGTGGATGTTACGCTGGGAAAAATATTAGAATTTTAGGTTAATATAATTTATACAATTTTTAAATTGTATGAATTTAAAAGTAAAATTATGAAAGATAATATTACTCCTTATAAGATCAGGCGAATCATTCTTGAACAGGCCAAGCGTGCAAATGTCGGGCATATCGGTTCGGCTCTTTCTATTGCAGATATTATCACTGCTCTCTATGGAAATGTTCTTAGTATTCCCGATCCCGACGATCCGGATCGTGATCGTTTTATCCTCTCAAAGGGGCATGCTGCAATGGCTGTTTACGCTGCATTATTTCTTAAAGGATGGCTGACGGAAGACGATTTGAATACTTTTTGTACGGACGGCACATTGCTCGGGGTACATCCCGAACATATGTTGAGGGGTGTAGATTTTTCTACCGGTTCACTCGGCCACGGATTATCTATAGGGACCGGAGCAGCATTGGCAGCTCGTCTACAGAGGTCTTCCCGTCGCGTATTTGTGTTGGTAAGCGATGCCGAATGTAACGAAGGCTCGTTATGGGAGGCGGTTATGTTTGCCGGCCATCATAGATTATCCAATCTAATTGCCATTATCGATCTCAATGGGCAGCAGGCATTTGGCTATACCGAACAGGTCATAGACCTCTCACCTATGGCGGAACACTGGCGGGTCTTCGGCTGGGATGTCCATGAGGTAGACGGGCATAAAGTAGAAGAAATGAATAGTGTTATAGCCGGTCTCGATACGCTTTCCGGTCCACCCCATGTAGTGGTTGCCCATACAATTTTCGGTAAGGGTGTTTCTTATATGGAAAAAGAGATAAAATGGCACTATTCACCTATGTCGGACGCCGAATATCAACAGGCTCTAAACGAGATCGAGGCAGCACGATGAGAGGTATTTTTTTTAAGACCTTAACCGAATTAGCTGAACAGGATTCTCGTATAATATTGCTGACAGGCGACGTCGGCTATTTTGTACTGGAGGCGTTTGCCGAGAAATTTCCCGACCGCTTTTTTAATGTAGGTGTAGCCGAACAAAATATGATGGGCATAGCTACGGGACTCGCAGAGGCAGGCTTTATACCGTTTGTTTATTCGATTGCACCATTTGTAGTTTTGAGGCCGTATGAATTTATTCGTAACGGACCGATTTTGCATCGTCTGCCGGTGAGGATTGTCGGCAGCGGCGGCGGGTTCGAGTACGGACCTAACGGTTGTACCCACAATATATTGGAGGATATAGGCATATTAAGAACTAATCCGGGGATTACTATTATATCCCCTGCCGACTATAAACAGACGCAAAATGCATTACTTAAGACATGGAACCTGCCTGTCCCGATCTATTACCGGATAGGTAAGAACGACAAGACTGCTATGACCGGTCTTGAAGGACGTTTTGAACTCGGTCGTATCCAGATAGTTCGTGAGGGCACCGATCTTTTGTTTATCACAATGGGTGGTATTTCACTTGAGGTCGAAAAGGCAGCAAGAATTTTATCGGAACATAATATCCGGTCAACAGTAGCAGTGGTTGCCTCCATGAACCCATCTCCTATCGAAGATTTAATGCCGCTTTTAAATCGTTTCCCGCTTGCCCTTGCGGTAGAAGCCCATTATGTAACGGGCGGGTTGGGTTCTCTGGTTTCCGAGGTAATAGCCGACCACGGCATAGGATGCAGAATAGTTCGCTGTGGAGTTAGGGAGGCGCCTGATGGATTGTCGGGTTGCCAGGATTATCTGCATGATAAACATGGATTATCGGCTGCTGCAATAGTAAAGACGGCACTTAAAGAAATAGGCGTAGATAAGCGTGTCCGGACGTGAGACCATGTTACTAATACGGTCATAAGTATGAAGGCATTGATTATAAAATCCCTCCTAACCTCCCTTTGCCAAAGGGAGGAACATACCCCTCTTTGGCAAAGAGGGGCAAGGGGAGATTTTTCAATAATGATGCCTTACTTATGCACTCCCTAGTAAGATGTAGCAGGATTTATATAGGTGAATGAAGAATATTTTATTGAGACGAAATGTCTGTTTTGTGAGCAGGCAGAAGATTCCGTTTTATATCCTCAATTATTTGAAAAGGATACCTTTAGCGGTTACACCTTTAGTGCCAGACGTGAAAGAAAACGGGAGCATTACAGGATAGTCGTCTGCAATAAATGCGGGCTGGTAAGATCGAATCCTATTATAGATGAGAACAAACTTAACGATCTTTATGCTAAAAGTTATTTCATATTTTCCGATGAAGCACCTTATGCATCGCAAACTTATATAATGCTTCTGAAATATCTTACGGACAAGTATAACGGAAATGACAGGATCAAAAGCCTATTGGAGATAGGTTGTAGTACGGGTTTTTTTCTCGAAAAGGTTATGCAGATGGGTATAAGCGATGTAGTCGGTTTTGAGCCGAGTAAGGATTGCTGCGAGAACGCAGGAGAGGATATCAAAGGCAAGATTATTAATGACGTCTTTAATCCGGAGGTGATCGGTGAAAAGAAGTTTGACCTTGCATGCAGCTTTCATGTCTTCGATCATTTGACGGATCCTAAAAGGGTACTTCTGTCTATTGTGAAAAGCCTCAATCCCAATGGACATGTACTTCTGGTATGTCATGATGTTGAGAGCTGGGGTGCAAAGCTGCTCGGAGATTATAATCCGATCTTTGATGTCGAACATGTATATCTGTTTTCAAAGAAAACTATTTCCCTGCTGCTTGAGAGTGCAGGGCTTACCGTACTTGAGGCGGGTTCGCTTTCCAACACCTATCCTTTAGGGTATTGGATGCGCATGCTGCCGGTTATGAATAAAGTAGCACGGATGCTGCCGGAGAATATTAAAAAAATCCCTATTAAATTAAAGGCAGGTAATTTATATGCATATGCGAGAAAAACAATATAGCAGGCTGGGTATAATCATAGAAAATATCCCCCCTTGGAAAAGGGGGATGAAGGGGGATTTTATTGATAAATTGATTCATAAAATCTCCCCTCGCCCCTCTTTGCTAAAGAGGGGAACACACCCCTTAATCCCCTCTTGATAGAGAGGAATCTTTCCTCCCTTTGGCAAAGGGAGGTTAGGAGGGATTTTATAATCAATGTTCTCATATTTTGACCGTATTAGTAAATGAGGTGAAGAATATGCTAACGGATAAATACATATCGGTTGTGGTTACCTGCTATAGAGATGCAGGCAGCATTGTGGAATTGCTCAGGCGGCTGAATGAAACGATGAATAAGATTACACCTAACTGGGAAGTGATCTATGTTAATGACGATAGTCCCGACAATTCCGATGCGGTATTATTGGAATTGGCTGCAAAGGATCCGAGGTTGACGGTAATATCTCATGCACGTAATTTTGGCGCCCAGGTAGCCTTTACAACGGGACTTGCCCAGGCGAGCGGCGATGCAGTTGTGATAATGGACGGCGATCTTCAGGATCCGCCCGAACTGATCGAGGATTTTGTAAAATTATGGCTTAGAGGCAACGATGTTGTTTATGGGATCAGGGCAAAACGGAATGAAGGGTTGATACGCAATATCGGTTATAAGATTTTTTACAGGATTTTTAAGAAGATCGCATACCTACCGGTTGCCCTCGATGCAGGGGAATTTTCTTTAATGGATCGTGTTGTTGTAGATGTTATTTTGTCATGTCCCGAAAGCGACCGTTTAATAAGAGGGTTGAGGGCATATGCAGGGTTCAAACAGGCGGGGGTAGAATTTGAACGCCCCCAACGTTTTTCCGGGGAATCAACACAATCTTTATTGGATTATATTATGTGGGCGTATAAATCGTTTACGTCTTTTTCGCTGGCGCCTCTCCGAATGATCAGCGCCATATCATTTACAATGGTTGGCGTTTTGTTGATTCTTCTTGTTGTCTATTTTATTGCCTTTTTGCTTGGAGCCGAGAGCCCGAGAGGATACATGACATTGATCGGCCTGCTGCTCGGTATCGGCACGATTATTATGTTTTCCCTCGGTATAATCGGGGAATATCTCGGCCGATTATTCATAGAGATCAAGAACCGGCCGCAGCCCGTGATACGAACGCTCATAAACGATCATCGCGCAGAACCCAGACAATGGCTGGGACGAAGACAACAAAGGGGATATCCTTCTTCTATCGATGAAAAGAAATCCGATCAATCATAATAATCATCGAGAAAGCTTTTGTCCGCCGCAGAATACACCTCCGGGCAACTCTATTAAGAGTAAGACAATATTTTTTTTAAGGGGAATACTTGATTTGCAGGTTGCCTCTGTGCTGCAAAGACTTGTGCCGTGGTTATCCGGTATATCCGGAAATGTTCTCGAAGTCGGCTGCGGTGCACAGCCGTATCGTCATTTTATACCCAAGTCATGTAAGTATCAGGGTCTGGACTGGGAAGGGTCGCAAACTAATTTTGGCTATACGGCACCCGATACGGTTTACTATAAAGGCGAAAGATTTCCTTTTGACGATGAAACCTATGAAAATCTATTCCATACAGAGGTGCTGGAACATATTTATCTGAAAGAACTCTTTCTGAAGGAATGCAGACGTGTCTTGAGACCCGGCGGAACGATGTTTTTTGCGGTTCCCTTTCAGGCAAGATACCATTATATTCCATATGACTACTGGCGTTTCACACCTGCTGCCTTTGAAAGGATGCTTACGGATGCAGGGTTTAAGGATATAGAGATAATCCACAGGGGAAATGATATTACGGTCGCGGCATATAAGGTTGTTAGCGTTGTATATAGGTGGTTGCGCTCGGGTCTAATTGGAAAGATGCTCGGCATAATTTTTTCCCCTCTGATCTTTTTTTCTTTGCTTGCAGGGCATATCTCGCTGAGGATGGATATAGGGTCTAAAGACGATTGTCTGGGGTATATAGTTATATGCAGGTAAAATCTTCGGGATTACGGATCACCCTGTACGACCATGCATACGAGACATTTGCAATTCAGTATCTGGCATCTACACTGAAAAAGCACGGGTTTTCAACAGAGGTGTTTTTCGATTGTTCGATGAATAAGGATTATCTTGACCAGGATTTTTTCCTTACCAATGTGCTGTCCCTTTTGCCGGATCAATTAGCGAGGGGGATTCTCGATACCAATCCGGATGTAGTAGGATTTTCGATACTTACTGTTTTTTATCCGGAGATATCCAAAATAATGAGATGCCTGAAAAGTCGTAAGCCGGAATTGATCATCATTGCAGGCGGACCTCACTGTATACTTGCACCTTCACAAATTCTGGAAAATCCCGACATCGATTTTATCTTTCGCGGCGACGCCGATATTTCTCTACCGATGTTCCTGAACGAGTTGAGATCGCATTCTATAGAGGATATCAAAACCTTTTCATCCGAACGCCTGCCGGGAGTTGCAAATATGTTCGATGGTAAAATGATCGATCGCGGTTTTGGTCCCCTGCTTGAAAACCTGGATGAAGCACCATTCCCGGAAAAGGATGCCTACTACAAAAAAAATCCTTCGCTCAGACTGATGTACACTGCGAGTTGCAGCCGGGGCTGCATATTTACCTGCACATACTGTAACAGCAATACACTGCGAAAAATTTATAAAGAATGTAATCAAAACTATTTCCGCGTCAGATCGGTTGAAAATGTAATGGAAGAACTTCGCTATGTAAAGGCAAAGTATAAGCCTAAGTACATTATGTTTTTGGATAACCTATTTGCTTCGAGAAAGGAATGGCTTAGAAAATTTGCGGAAATATACAAACGTGATATTAATCTGCCTTTTTTCTGTGAGACCAATCCCAATGTACATACGACCGAGACCATAGATTTACTGGCCGACGCGGGCTGCGCAATAGTCCAATTCGGGTTCCAGACACCAAATGAGAATGTCCGCAGGGAAATACTTCATCGGTATGAAACGAATGCCCGTATAACGGAGCTTGTAAAACGGGCAAAAGAGCGGGGTATATTCGTTTGTATCGACCACATTGCCAATTTGCCCGGAGAAACAAAGGAACATTTATATGAGGCGCTGGACTTTTACAGCGGACTAAGACCGGATTGGATCAATCTCGGTTTTTTACAGTATTATCCCCGTGCCGAGATCATCGATATTGCACTCGCAAGGAAGGCACTTGCCGAAGAAAATATATCGTCTATTTATCGGGGAGAAGGCCAGACGTCTTTCCGGCTGGTATCGAAATCGTCTCTCGGAATGTTCTATAGAACGCTTCCGTTCCGTTTTTTCTCTGCATTTAAACTTCCGCCGGGACTCGGCAAAAGGATCAATAAACTGATCGACAGTTCTGCTACCTTTAGCCGGTTAGTCTCATCTTTTGCCTCGGTATTTATTTATGCATCGAGAATTTTTTTTGCATTTACCGACAGACGGGATTTTCTGGTGCGTCATCATATAATACGAAATCTTTATGTAGTGAGGATTATTTTAATGGAAAAGTATCTAAAATATGCCGGATAATTCTGACATTACAAAGAATCTGCTCGATATGTATGGCCGGAATGATTGGGTCATGAATCTTAATTTTCGTTTTTTCCTGTCTTTTTCGGGGCTTAAGGATTTGCCTCTCGACAGCAAGATTCTCGATTGCGGCTGCGCAATGGGACATCTCATCATTATGTTAAAATCATTCGGATTCAACAATGTCAGCGGACTCGATGCATCGCCCGAAATGGTTGAGTCTGCAAAAAAAATAACAGGATCACCCGTTATCCTTTCCGATGTTGTAGAAATTAGGAGGCATTTTGAGCCGGAATGCCTCGATGCGATTATAATATCCGATCTATTCCATCACATCCCATCCATGGATGCGTGGGAGATAATCCTCGATGGCTGTAGTACAATCTTGAGAGAAAACGGTTGCCTTATAATAAGGGAGCCGTACCCGATCTTTTTGTTGAATCTTCTCTATAAGATGTCCCGATATAAATTTCTGCATTTTGGTTTTCTGAAGGCCCGTCTCCGTTCGTTTATCGAAGAGGATGAGCTTTTAAAATACTTTTTTACCCATTGGCCGAACGGCTATAGAGATTTACTTTCGAAAAATGGATTCCGTATAATAAAAGATATGGATTGGCTGGTTCATCGTATTACTTCCTGTCGGAGAATAGCACACAGCAGATGAGACCTATCGATCATGTAATATCGGCAGGGATATATGTGATCCCATATTACTCGCTGACAAATTCCTTGAAATATACAGCCCTTTTTGCCGTAGCCGCGGTGGCTATGGATATCGACCACGCGATCGATTATATCCTCTGGAATAAGAGACCTCTCAGCATAGCAAGATTTTTCGAAAGGGGTTCCTTACTGAAAGGATCATATCTGGTTTTTTTCCTGCACGGCTATGAATGGATGTTATTACTTTATATCCTATCATGGTGGACAAATAGTCCTGAAATATTTGCGATTACCAATGGTTTCTTTATGCATCTCATGATAGACGAGATAGGCAACCGTTTGCCCTCTGCACCCAATAGGATTAATATCCCCTTTTATTTTTTTACATACCGGCTTTTTAGAGGATTCCGTGTAGAGAATATGTATAAGACAAAGACGATAACATGAAACACTCATGTATCAAAGAGACACAAAGGACAATGAAAATACACACCCCTTAATCCCCTCTTTTTAGAGGGGAAACCTTAGAACTCCCCTCTATTAAGAGGGGAAACCTTAGAACTCCCCTCTATTAAGAGGGGTCGGGGGTGTGTTAGAAAAGGTATTTTCAGGTGAATGAGAGTAACAAATGGGGAAAATAAGGACATTTACAGACCTCGGATTTAATATCCTAAGGGCCAAGGTTATTAAAAAGAGACAGCCTGTCTTTTTGAGCCTTTTTATTACAAATAAATGTAACCTGAGATGCAAGTATTGTTTTGTGATAGACGATACCGTCCCAAAGGATATTCTGAATGCGGAATACTCTAAAAAAGAGGTATTCGAGATCGTAGATGAATTCTATGAAATGGGAACGAGGATGATATTTATGCTCGGCGGTGAGCCGTTGGTACATAAAGACATCAGGGAGATAGTTAACTATATCGTAAACAAAGGTATATACCTCCATTTAATAACCAACGGTACATTACTCGAGAAGAAACTCGATGATATAAGGAATGCACATGTAGTTTGCGTTAGTCTCGACGGTGTGGGCGATAAGAATGACGATCTGCGGGGACAGGGGGTATTTAACAGGGTTGTCGGCGGGATAAAGGCAGCCGTTAATGCAGGGATCCCTTGCAGGATACATGCAGTTCTGACAAGGAAGAATCTTAAGGACATAAGATCGCTTGCCGGGCTTGCCAGAGATCTAAAGATTTCCCTTACCATATCGCCGCCAAACTTTTTAGGGGAAACAAACCTCCCGTTTCTCAGGATAACAAGAGAGGAATATAAGGAGTTCTGGAAGGAATATCTGGATATGTATAAAGCAGGACTTCCTATTGCAAATTCACCGGAAGCCATAGTCAAATGTCTCGAATGGCCTACGGATTATCACAGGTACATTAAAGTCGGAGAAAGATTCGATAATTATAAACCCATATTCTGTTTGAATGGATATACCTATGCTGCCCTGGGTGCCGAGGGAACAATGTATAACTGTATAAATCGCGGGTGCCTGAACGGGCCGAACATCAAGGAGATCGGGATCAAAAAGGCATGGGATATACTTCTCGATTGGCGCAAGGATTGTGTCTCCTGTGCAAGCATTAATTGTATCGAGACCGCCATGATGTTGAATTTCCACCTCGCCACATTGTTCCGTGGTTATAAATTTCATTCAGGCTTTTAAGTAAGCTTATTAAATTTTCAATACCCCACAGTCTCTGCTGTGGGGTGTCCTTATATTCCCCCTTTGGCAAAGGGGGATGAAGGAATAAATAAATTTTCAATAAATCTCCCCTAACCCCTCTTTGCCAAAGAGGGGATCAGAAGGATTCCCGACAAGCGGGAATGACAAAGTACGATTTATTTTTTTGATACCCCGCCGTCTCTGCGGCGGGGAGGTTCATTTTTAAATAACTATGCCATATAAAAAAGTATTAAATACGATTGAGAACAATCTCTTTACATTTTCTTTTTCTGTTGTATTATGCCTTTTTGTAATATCGTTATCGATTTTTTATCCATTATTTCAGACAAACGATGATATCGTAATGGCTATGATTGCATCCGGTACCGGGTTCTCCAATGTACCGGATGAACATTTTTATATGACCAATGTTTTGTTAGGAAAGATATTGGAAAATTTGTATAGTTTTCTACCCGATTATCCATGGTATGGATACTATATAATATTCGTTCACTTTATCTCGAATGTAATTCTTTTATATGCCCTTCTTAAATATAAGTTCTCATGGACTCGTTTTTCCTTTTTCGTCTTTTATTTCGTTGCAATTCAGATGTATTTTTTAATGAATCTCCAGTTTACGACTACTGCATTCATAGCAGGGCAGAGCGGAGTTTTTCTATTCTTCGCTGTTGTCAATAGGGAAAAATCAACTGATACAAATATGTTAAGTCACGATACCCCCCACCCATCCCTCCCCCTCAAGGGGGGAGGGTTAGGGAGAGGGTGGGGCTTATATTTTATCGGTGCAATGTTGTTACTATTATCAGCCCTGATCAGAATAAACAGTTTTTATCTGATTCTTATTTTATCGGTACCCCTTTTCTCGATAAATATAATGAAGCACAGTAATAAGAAGATTCTAACCGAATATCTTATTTTTCTTTTGAGTGTCTTTATTTTATCTGCAGCTGCACAGGGGTATAACAAATATTATTATAAACAGGATAAGGATTGGAATGATTTCTATGAGAGAATAAATTTAATAGCTTTAAACTTTATAGATAACAAAAATGCTGTATATAACATGGAAACCAAACATATATTTGATAAAGCAAATTGGAGTGTAAATGATTTTTTGATGTTGAGGAGTTGTTTTTATGCAGACCCGGAGTTATACGGTAAACAAAAATTAGAGCAGATACTTTCTAATTTTAAACCATACAAATATTATATGACCAAAAAATCTTTCTTTAATGCGTTTATTGATATTTTTCAGAATAAAGTGGTCTGGACGATATTGTTTGTTTTATTGATCTTTGTTTCCTATAGTAATAACAAACGTAATATCTTTCCGAAGATTGTATTAACTGCCATATTGGTTGGCACATTAATTATTTATTTGATCATATTCAAAAAGGTGCCTGAAAGGGCCTACCTTCCAATGTTTTCTTTTATAGCCTTTATTTCGCTTTTCCACATAGACGGAAGCATAGGGTTTAGCGGTAAATTATTCGGTAAAACATTTCGAGATAGTATAAGAATGATTTTACCGGTTATCGGTTTTCTCAGCCTGCTATCAGTTTTAAACGGATATTATAAAGAGGGTCAACTTAATGACCTAAAAAATCAGGCAATCAAGCAAGCAATAAAAAATCTAAATCCCACACCTGATAAGGTATTCGTTGTTTGGGGAACAAACTTTCCTTATGAGTTTTTCTCACCGTTCGATAACTTGAATATCTATTTTTCTAAATTCAATATTTTGACAACAGTTAGTAATAACCCTATAAATGCAGAGATGATGAAAGAATTCGGGATTAACGATATATACAGAAGTCTATACGAACAAAAGAATGTCTTTTTAATCAGCAATATTTTATGTAATTCTCTATTCAGGCAATATGTCAAGGAACATTATTTCAGAGACATCGAATTTGTACCTTATTATGATAGTGATATTTTTCAGGTATACAAGGCAGTTATTTAGGCAATGATATAAAAGTAGTTGTTCAGCAATGAGGTATAAGTTTATAGAAAGCCGGCGCGACAAAAAAAACTCTTCGCAGAGACTAAATTATCAGCGTGCCTTTGTATTTCTTTTCCTTCTCTCTGTTTTCCTTCTTGCACTCTGTAAGGTCGAGGATGGAGATGCATGGATGCATCTCAGTCTTGGAAAGGTAATATGGCAGCTTAAAGGATTGCCTGCAACCGAACCTTATGTCTATACGGCTCTTGACAGACCATTTTCTTACAGCGCGTGGCTTTTCGGGTTTATCTACTATTTATCTTATCTTGCATTTAATATCTATGGTGTAATCCTGTTGAAGGCAATAACGGTTACTACTGCCTTTTATATCCTTTTAAGGGATTCTCTAAGGCCGTATAAGAATTACATCATATCCATTATCGTAATGACCATAGTCGTTATTATGGTAAGACATCGTTTTGTCGAAAGGCCCGATACGTTCATGATGGTCTTTCTATCATTCAGCATCTTCAGTCTGAATGCCTATGTTTATGATAATAAGAAATATATCTATGCCCTTCCCTTTATCCACATGCTCTGGGCCAATAGCCATTCAAGTATAATACTCATGTTCATCCCGTTTGGAGCCTTTATTGCAGGAGGCGTCTTACAGGGATATATGAATAGAAAGCTATCGTCTGATTTTTTTCCATTGTCCCCGTCTCAGATAAAGACCATTATAATAATCTTTATAGCCTCTTTTGCTGCATCCTTAATAAATCCTTTTTTTATAAGTCAGTACTTTTATGGGACAGAATCTCTCGCCACATCATGGATTAAACAGGAAGTCCTTGAAGTCCAACCTCCTACATGGCAGACAAATAAATGGCCTTATCTTATGACGGCACTTATTGTTTTGTCCTTTATTCTGAATAGAAAACGTTTCTCATTCATACATTTTTTTATAGGAATCCCCTTTATTGTTCTTTCATTCGCTGCTTTTAGATTTGTATTTATTCTCGGCATAGTATCGGGTCCTCTTCTGGCGAGAAATATCTCGGCATATCTTTTGGAATGCGGAATGCGGAATGCGGATAACGCCCCCTCTAAAGCCGTAACTCGTAACGCGTTACGCGTAACGTGTCACGACATCTCAAGAGGGGGAAGGGGGAGTTATGAAATCCGAAATCTGAAATCCGAAATCGTTGTTGCTGTTTGGATCATCCTTTATACAACTCTTTCTTTAATGCAGGTAAAACCATTTAATACTCCTCGACAGGCATTTGATTTTGGTTTTGGAATAAATTATGACTCTGTCCCTGAACGGGCTTTAAGGTATATGGACAGAAACGGTATTACAGGGAGGGTATTCAATGAATTCTGGGGAGGAGAATATATAAACTGGAGGGATTTTCCTAAGAGGTCGGTGTTTGTTGACCCCAGATGGGAAATTCCATGTGATCTGTTAGAAAAGATGTATTTTGCAGTGTTAGATATTTCTATTCTTGATGAACTTGAAGAAAGATTTGGTTTTGAATCTATCATGATCAGATATCCGGACATTCAATCAAATCCGGAGATTTATTCCGATGTTGACGTTGGGATTTCCCGTCATCCGTATTGGGCACTCGTTTACTGGGATGACAGATCTCTTCTTTATCTGAAAAGAGGTGGGAGATACGATCCTATAATACAGAAGGATGAGTATCGTTTTGTAAGGCCTGCCAGCGGTATTTACAGTGTGATATCAAAACTGCACGATGAAAGCTATCGTGGCAATATAATCAGGGAAGTGAGAAGGAATATTACAGAGACCGGATCATCAAAGGCATACACATTTCTCGGATTTATATATAACGAGACAGGACAGTACAACGATGCTATAGAGGCTTTCTCTAAGGTAAGGCATTTCCCCTTTCCCTTTTTGAGCCGTAGCAGTGACGCATATAATGGCATTGCGCATGCATATGAAAAACTCGGCTATCCGGATGAAGCAATAAGATATTATAAGAAATCCCTGTCTATGGAGAAGGATGCTGAAACGCTCTATAATATTGGGGAACTTTACCAGAAGAATGACAAAAAGACGGCAAAGAGATATCTTGAAGATGCATTGAGGTTAAACCCGAATCTTACTTCGATATACCCACCTCTTATAAGAATCTATCAGGAATTTGATATGAAGGATGATGTTGCGGATAAGACTAAGATGTATGAAAAGGCAAAACTGATAAAAATGGGAGAGGATTATTTTATCAATGGTATCAAGGCGTATAAGAAAGGTAGATATGAGAGTGCAGTTAAAGAATATCAAACGTCCATTAAGTCGAACCCTTTAAATCCTGCTCCTTATGTTAATCTCGGATTTATTTATATTGATATAAACATGTTCGATAAGGCATATGAGTACCTTAAGAAGGCTATAGATATAGATTATGGATTTGCAGATGCTCATTATGGGTTAGCGCTAATTTATAAGGCACGTGGAGACATAGATACTGCGAAGAAACATTGGAAGGAATATCTGAGGATTAAGCCGGCAGGATACTATTCAAGGATGGCAGTGAGAGAGATGGAGTCGTCTCAGTCCACAGATATCCATCCTATAGTTATATCTTATGATAATTGAAAAGTTTGGGATTACAAGGAGATGCTGTGACATTAAATAAAAGTCAAAGTGCTGTTATCTTAAGTTTTATACTGCTCCTGGTTTTTATATCGATAACCAAGATCGCTGACTACGATTTCTGGTGGCATCTCAAACTGGGGGAAACCATATATAATTCCGGACAGGTATATTCCACCGACAGTTTTTCGTACACATTTAGCGGACAACCACAATTTAATGCAGAATGGCTGGCAGACCTAATAATATATCTTTCTTACAGATCAGGAGGACTTTTAGGGGTTAATATATTAAAAATAACCATAATATTACTTACTTTCCTGTTTCTCTTTATGACATTGAAAAATATGAGCAGGGATAAGGATACAGGATTCTATGCCGCCATCGTTACTCTCATTATCGTTATATTTTCCATAAGATTTAGGCTCTTTATGAGACCCTATCTTTTCTCTTTTTTGTTTGTTGCATTTTTTCTTTTTGCCCTAAGTCTTTATGAAAAAAATAAAAATATAAAGGCTTTATATCTTTTGCCATTGATTGAAATTATCTGGGCAAATATGAGTGTCGGAGCAGTTTTTGGACCTATGATCTTTCTATTTTTTGTTATAGGAGATGTTGTTAAAAACAAAACTAACCATAGACTGGTTATTCTACTTGCCATAGTTATAGGGTGTTCTTTGATAAACCACGAAACGTACAAGATATATTCACTTCTTATTACTATATTTAATAACCCCTACAAGGTGACAGAAGGTGAGCACCAGCCTCTTTCACTGCAAATTCTTTGGGGGTATGGAATTAAATATACATTAGCATATCAGATACTTGTGCTGGGGTCTATGATTTATTTTATATTTTTGAAGGGGTGGAGGAATTTATATCATCTAATGCTTTTTTTAGTTTTCTTTACGCAGTCTATTATGGTTGTAAGAATGATAGACTTCTTCTCCTTGACCGCGGTCGTTTTTTTCATTACGCCAATGGAACGGCTATTTAAGATTATTCCTAAACCCATATTTGCGAAGATGGATTTAATAAATCTAACAGCGTCTATCGTGATATTAGCTGCAGTTGTATTTTCAATAAATAGCAAGATATATGCTTTCGGCATTGGTGTGAAGGAACGTACCTTTCCAGAGGACGCCATCGCCTTTCTTGAAAAAGAAAAAATAAATGGGAAGATATTTAACAGCTATTCCTTCGGGGGCTATTTAACCTGGCGTTCACCAGAGAGAAGGGTGTTTATAGATGGACGCCACAGACATCTTTACGGTCCGGAATTTTATAACTCTTATTTTGAGGCCATTAAGAATGCCGGGGCATGGAAATCCGCCGAACAAAGATGGGGTTTCAATTATGCTTTATTTGAATATAACATCAAGAGTCGCAGACATTTTGCAATGCATCTGAATTCAAATCCGGACTGGGCACTGGTTTACTGGGATAACCATTCGGCCGTATACCTGAAGCGGACAGAGGAAAATCGTAAGACCATCGATACATATGAATACAGGATTACAAAACCGAATTTTTATGATTTCTCATATCTTGAGGAATATCTGCATTCTAAGACGGCCCCCGATGCTATTGAGCAGATTAACAGAGAGATTGCATTGAACCCGCTTAATCAGGAACCGAGACTCGCAAAGGCATTTCTCTTGTATTATATGGGAAAGTCTTATTATGATGAAGCACTTAGGGAACTGAAATTTGCTTTAAAACTAAAACCAGATCTTGCAATGGAGCTTTCTGCTAAGGCCTATCTTATGCTGGAGAAGGGGTTCATTAACGAGGCAAAGAAAGAAGTACGAAGTGCTCTGAAAATAGATTCCGAAGACGCAGGAGCAAAAAATCTCGTTACGAAGCTTAAAATGTAAGCTGATAATAGGTTTCATGTCGGGACCTGTTATGAGAAGAATAACTTTTCATAATATTCCCTCTCCCTTGATGGGAGAGGGTGGTAATCAACCCATGAGGTTCC
>JACQXD010000008.1 GCA_016208875.1 Nitrospirota bacterium | reverse complement strand
CAATAGCTACAAGTATCTTCCCCTGATATTTCCTGCAGGACTCGATTAACAAAAAGGGGCTTTCGATTACAGCAGTGCCGAGTATAATTCTGTTGATTCCGATTTTGATGAGGGCATCTATTTTTTGTATGTCCCGTATACCCCCGCCAACCTCGATGTCCATGGATACGGATTCCCGTATTTTTATAATCGCATCGAGATTTTTTGGGCTTCCTGTAAATGCACCATCGAGATCAATAACATGGAGTAGTTTCGCACCACATGCCTCCCATCTCTTTCCGGTTGATGCAGGGTCATTAGAATATGTTGTAACAGCGTCTTTTCTTCCCTGAAGGAGCCTCACACACTGACCATCCTTCAAGTCTATTGCAGGAATAACAATCATAGAGTAATATAACATAATGTCATTATGGTATATAGAAAGAAATTAAAGATGTTATGGGTTAAAAGGGGAAGGATAAAAAGATTTTTTCTTGCTACTTGCTACTTGCTACTTGCTACTGATATATTTGCTTTCAATATGCCCGAAAAGTTCGAGTATGACCTCACATGGACAGGTATAAAGGCAGGGTCATCAACGCTTGAGATAACAGACAATGGAGATAGCATAAGGATAGTCTCGACTGCGAAGTCAGCAAGCTGGGTCTCTGTTTTTTACACGGTTGATGATAGGGTAGAGAGCATACTCACAAAGAATAAATACGAACAGTTTATCGGTCAGCCGGTGAATTACAGAATCAAACTCAGGGAAGGAAGGCACAGGAGAGACAAAGAAGTAATCTTCAGACATGATATCGGCAAGGCAATATATATAGATCACCTTAACAATGAAAAACAGGAATTCGATACGCCCTCTTTTATCTTAGACCCGCTTTCGAGTTTCTATTATCTTAGGACAATTAATCTCGTTATTGGAGAACCTGTTTATGTAACCATATTTGACAGCAAGAAAGTATGGGACGTTGAAGTGCAGGTACTGAAAAAAGAGAAGGATACGCTTCCGGCAGGTGAAGTCGATACCATCTTGGTAAAACCATTAATGAAGTCAGAGGGCATTTTTTATAAAAAAGGTGACATCTATATATGGCTTACCGATGATAAGAAACGGATACCAGTAAAACTAAAGACAAAGGTGGCTGTTGGCTCGGTTACAGCAACACTCGTTGGAGGCTACTATTGATTCCTGTCTCTGTTGTGATTATTACAAAGGACGAAGAGAAAAATATCGAGGATGCCCTCATCAGTGTTAAAGATTTTGATGAAGTAGTTATTGTCGACTCCTTTAGTACAGATAAAACTATCGACATCTGCAAGAAATATACAGGAAAGGTATTTCAGAAAGAATGGCAGGGATATGCAAAACAAAAGCAGATGGCAATAGATATAGCGTCAGGACAATGGGTTCTAATCCTCGATGCCGACGAGAGACTTACACCCGAACTAAAAACGGAGATTGGAGATGTAATTAAAGGCGGGCATAGCGGCTTTTACATATCGAGAAAGAATTTCTTTTTGGGGAGATGGATTAAACACGGCGGCTGGTGGCCCGATTATACCTTGCGACTGTTCAGAAAAAATGAAGGTCATATCGAAGAGAGGGAGGTTCACGAAAGGGTAGTCGTAAATGGCAGTATTGCATACCTTAAAAGTCCGCTCGAACATTACACATATAATTCCTTGTCGGATTTCTTAAGAAAGACCGATGTTTATTCCTCGCTTTCCGCAAAAGAGCTGCAAAAAAAAGGGATTACAGCGGGGACGCTGGACCTAATCTTTCGCCCGCTCGTTACATTCCTGAAAATGTTTTTTCTTAGATTTGGTTTTATGGATGGAACGTATGGCTTGATACTGGCTATGTTTTACAGTTATTATACTTTTTTAAAATATGCAAAGGCAAAATTTAAGGAGGGATAATGCATATCGGTGTGATTGGTACAGGCTATGTTGGACTTGTTACAGGAGCCTGTTTTGCAGAATTCGGAGTATTCGTTACATGTGTCGATAAAGATGAAAAGAAGATAAAATCCCTGAAGAAAGGACATGTCCCTTTCTACGAGCCGGGGCTTGAAGAGCTTGTTGAGAGAAATGTCAAACAGGGCAGACTCAAGTTCACTACAAAGATAAAAGATGCTATCGAATCTTCTCTTGTTATATTCATAGCGGTTGGCACCCCTCCAAGAGGAGATGGTTCTGCTGACCTGAAATATGTTGATGAGGTTGCAAAAGAGATCGCACGACATATTAATGGCTATAAGATAATCGTGACGAAAAGCACGGTTCCTGTTGGTACAGGCGAAAAGATAAGAGAGATAATATCGTCGGAGATTCGCAAAGGCGGAAAAAATCCCAAAGAAGATATAGATTTTGATAT
>JACQXD010000007.1 GCA_016208875.1 Nitrospirota bacterium | reverse complement strand
GGACATTGCTACTCTTGAAAAGAATAAAAATGTCGCAGAGGCTATCCGCTCGGCATCAAAAAAACTCATGCAGGCAAGAAGACACTAATACGCACTAACTTTATTAAATTTTCAATACCACACAGTCTCTGCTGTGGGGTGTCATTATATTCCCCCTTTGGCAAAGGGGGATGAAGGGGGATTTTTGAATAAATAAATTTTCAATAAATCTCCCCTAACCCCTCTTTTCCAAAGAGGGGGTCAGAAGGATTCCCGACAAGCGAGAATAACAAAGTACGATTTATTTTTTTGATACCCCGCCGTCTCTGCGGCGGGGAGGTTCATTCCCGGCGATTTTAATGGTTTCTTTACTTTCTCTTTTTTACCAAAATGTGCTATATTCCATCCAAGAAAACAGTAAATACTCGATGGGTATAATTATGTTAGCCCGACGCTGATTTCAGCTTTACCAAGCACCCGGCATATATATCTCTCTATAGACCGTTATCAGTGTCTCCTTTATCACTTCGTTGGTCTTGAAATCATTCCATGGGTTTTGGATTAGGATATCTACATTCTGTTCTGCAAAGAATAACCTGGCCTTTCCTTGACCGATCCCGTCATCCACTACATGTGCCTTTATCTTAGTTCCATCAACATCCTCGACTAATACGGGCTTCTTAAAAAACTCCACTACGCCTCCGACGCTGTCTTTTGTGCGGTAGCAGTATGCCTGAGCAAAAAAGGTCTTGCCGAATAACCCCGACGTCTCCTCATCGTATTGTGAAGCCGGATATTTTTTCAAACCGAAGGGGTTCTCGATCTTATAATTTGATTCGAGTTTTTCGATCCTTTTCATATAGTCGGAGAGATTACTCATCTCTGCGACCTGCCAATATCCTCCTTTATCCCGCATCTTTATATCGAGGACCAACTTCTCGCTATATCTCTCATAATAGAATCCAAGACCGATAACTGCGATTTTCCCGTCCTTTTTTATATACTCTATCTTTTGGAACTTGCTTCTCTGTCCTCCAACCTTATCCCACATGTCTTTCAGAAACGTCTCGGGCCCTTTTTGCTCTGCCTTAAAGGCACCCTTTTCAACATAATACGTTATCTGTTTTTTTACCAATTCAACTAAGTGAGGCTTAAAGAGATTTAAGAATCCTTTGGCAAGAACATTACCCATCTGCTCCCACGGGTTCACCGGCTGCCTCTTTTGACCGGGATCGGATTCCATTATCTCGATAACTATTCCTTCCGTTATTCCTTGCATATCAACGTATTTCTCGAAAGATGTTATATCGTGATTTTCGATAGCCTTTTTAATCTCCAGTAATGAATATTCAGGCGAGCGTGTCCACAGCCAATAATAAATCACACTTACAGAGACGACAATAAGTATGATAGTAATGATTGCAACTGCGATCTTTTTCTTTGATGGAAAAAAATCTTTTTTTACAGGAGGTTCTGTAGCGATAGGAACTGTGGAACTATGCGACTGTCTCGCCTCCCATTTCGAAAAGATTATCCTGCATCTCTGACATTCCGGTAATCCATCCGGTTGCTCATATTCGCATCTCGGGCATTTCATATCGCCTCTACTTTACGGGATGATTGCATATTTTATCCCTTCGCCCTCCAGCAATCTCTTGAATGCCTTTTCGGTATCCTTTAACGGGAATCTTCCGGATATATAATGCAATCTTCCCGTATCGTATGTTACGGTAGTTCCCGATTTACATCCTCCGAACAGGACAACCGTTCCGCCTCTCCTCACATAATTAACGGACGATTGCCATACATCAGGCTGGCCCGTACATTCGAATACGTAATCAACGCCCAGACTATTCGTAAATTTATTGATTATTTTTTTTAATTTTCCAGAAAATCCCCCCATCCCCCCTTTATTAAAGGGGGTTGAGGGGGGATTATTTTCGGGTATAATTACCATAGTTGCTCCAAGCTTTTTTGCAAGGGTCAGCCTTTTTTTCTCGAGTCCTGAAATAATAACAACTACACCTTTAACCTTAAGTAAGAGAAGATGTAAGAGTCCTATTGGTCCTGCACCGAGTATCAATGCCTTATCCCCCTTTTTGATCTTTATATCCCTCATGCCGTAAACCACGCACGAGAGCGGCTCAAGAAATGCAGCCTCTTCAAAGGTCAGATTCTTCGGTTTGTAGAATGCATTCTGTCTTACTATATGTTCCGGAAGTAAAATGTATTCGGCAAATGCCCCGAGAACCTTTGTTTCCATTATTTT
>JACQXD010000006.1 GCA_016208875.1 Nitrospirota bacterium | reverse complement strand
TGTATCCTGAACTTTATATAAATCACAAGCGATAAGAGATAGAACATTGTTGCAAGGGTTGTAACACTATGGAATATATATGTGACCGCCTGTGTCTGGATCGGATGTGCAACGAATAGCAAAGAAATAAATAATGGTAAATAGGTGAATTGGTGAATAGGCGAGAAGAAATGCGGAATGCCAAATGCGGAATGCGGAATATTATTTTCTGAATTCCGAACTCCGAATTCCGAACTCCGCATTGCGAAGTATGGTGTTTTAAATGTTAAAACCATGAGAAAGTAAACAAGGATTGCGTTGGCAATGTGTACTGAAAGGTTGAAGATATGATAGCCTGTTACATCTAAACTGCCAAGACGATAGTTTAGAGCAAATGTCAAGGATCCAAACCATCTTGACTCTAACGGAAGCCAGAATTTGCTTAAATCCCTAAGATTATAGTTTTCGGCTATATTAGGTATATCATCGAACTGAAATGGCACACGGAAGGTATCTGAGTAAGCAAGAAAGCCGACGATTGCTATAAGGAAAAGATGAAAGATGGGTTTGTAAAATAAACTCCATTTAGCATCGGTTGCTCCCATGAATAACTATAACACTCCTCGATTTAATGGTTCAATGTGACGAATTACCTTAATGAGTCAACGAATGGTTCTACAAAAACTTGATAAGTAATATCTTTAGCAGGCAATTTCTGTATCTGCCATTCTTTACACTATAAAGGTTTTTATGTTAAAATTTTTAAAATCTTCATTTTTAAACCTCATAAGTCTATTTATGTCAAAGAAATATGCCATAGGGATAGATGTCGGCGGAACAAATTTAAGGGTTGCCCTTATATCCCGCAATGGAGAGATCGTCGAAAAAATAAAAGAGACCTCCATGGGAAATGTGCTGGAATCTCTGCAAAAGATGATAGGAAGCATATATCGGGATGATGTTGCAGGCATAGGAATAGGAATAGCCGGACTCGTGGATAAAGAGAGAGGGGTTGTTCTTCTTTCCCCGAATCTACATTCTGTTGAAGGAGTCAATTTTGTGGAGTTATTGCAAAAACAATTCCCGGTGACTGTATTTATCGAAAATGATGCCAGCGCTGCGGCACTCGGAGAAAAATGGATGGGAGCCGGCAGGGAGTTCAATGATTTTGTCCTCCTCACCCTCGGCACCGGCATTGGTGGTGGGATCATCTATGAGGGGAGGCTTGCCGATGTCGCTGCAGAGATCGGGCATATGAGTATCAATGCGGACGGCGAGAGATGTCCGTGCGGGAACTCCGGATGTCTTGAATTGTACGCTGCATCGAATGCAATGAAGACAAAAGTGATATCTGCACTCGAAAAGGGGACGGAAAGCCTCTTGAGAGAGTGCTGTGAGGGTAATTATTATAAGCTGACAACAGAGGATATTTATAAATTTGCCTTAGAGGGCGACAACCTTGCAAGGGAGGCACTTAAAGATACGGGGAGATACCTTGGTATAGGCTTTGCGAATATAATAAATATACTGAGTCCCGAGGCTATAATCCTCACCGGTGGGCTTATCGGTGCGTGGAATATATATGTGCAGGAGGCTATCAAAGAGGCGTCCAGAAGGACATTTAAGGCCATTTTTGAAAGGGTAAAAATAATCCCGTCTTCGCTGGGAAATGATGCGGGGATAATAGGCTCGGCAAGGCTTGTATTTTCCGTCACGGATGGACTTGCGAAGGCAAAAGAGATAGCGGGGTAAAAGGTGAATAAGGAGAATCTCGGGTGAAGAACAAAAAAAAGATAATATGGGAATATGTAGAGGCAATAGTCACTGCGCTTGTCCTCGCACTGTTGATAAGGGCATATGTCGTACAGGCGTTCAAGATCCCGTCGGGATCTATGATACCTACTCTCCTTATAGGAGATCATATCCTTGTCAACAGGTTTATCTACGGCACTAAGATCCCCTTTTCCGACAAAAGAATTCTAAAATTTAAAAAACCCGAAAAAGGAGATATAATTGTCTTTAAATATCCTGAAGATCCCTCAAGGGATTTCATAAAAAGGGTAGTTGCAGTCGAGGGCGATGTGATCGAGTCGAGGAATAAAAAGATATATGTTAATAGTAAACCGGCAAGCGAGCCTTACGCGCAGCATACGGACAATTCCGTACGGCCCGGCGGGATCGAACCGAGAGACAATTTTGGACCGCTCATCGTGCCCAGGGATAAGTTTTTTGTGATGGGGGACAACCGTGACCAGAGTTATGACAGCCGCTATTGGGGATATGTGGATATAAAAGATATAAAGGGCAAGTCGCTTATACTCTATTGGTCATGGAACAGTCAAAACCATTGGGTTAGATTTAACAGGATCGGGAGGCTGATAAAATGAAAATACTAAGAGTGCTTAATAATGAGGATGGCTTTTTCAAATTTATCCTTGTCATTGCAACCATTGCATTTCTCATGTACGCCGGCGTACAGTTTGGAATGCCTTATTATAGGTATTCGGCGTTTAAGAACGATGCCATTGAGCTTGCAAGGATCAGCGTCGGAGAGCTTGAAAAGACAAAGGGACAGATTTATGAGAAGGCGCAGGAACATAAGCTGCCGTTGAAAGAGAAGGATATAGAGGTTATATCATCGGGTAAGGTAGTACGTGTGAAGGCATCATGGTCTGAAACGGTTGACATACTCGGTATATATGAAACGACGCTTGATTTTGACGTAGATATAGAGGGGTGATTTGTTTACCGGTCTGATACTTGAAATGGGCGATATAACGGCGGTTAAAAAACGCAGCGGTGGCGCGATACTTTCGTTAAGGGCAAATGAGATTGCATCGGATGCAGAAACGGGAGACAGCATCTCAGTAAATGGCGTATGTCTTACAGTCACAGAACTCAGAACTCAGAATTCAGAACTTTTTTTTGACCTCTCTGATGAAACCCTGAGAAGTTCAAATCTCGGCAGCCTTAAGACAGGGGATAAGATTAACCTCGAGCCTTCATTGAGGGCTAACTCAAAGATCGGCGGCCATTTTGTAACCGGACATGTCGACACCGTAGGTAAAATACGTTCAAAGATAAATGTCGGTGATATGATGAAGGTTGAAATCGAGGCACCGGCAGATGTAATAAATTTTCTTGTCGAAAAGGGATCTGTTGCCGTAGATGGTATCAGCCTTACGGTTGTCGATGTTTTGAGGGATGGTTTTAGGGTTGTAATAATCCCGCATACGGCAAGGCTTACTACAATCGGCCTTAAGAGTGCCGGAGATACCGTAAACATCGAGGTGGACATTCTTGGAAAGTATGTTGCAAAATTTTTGAATAAAAACGGCAGCAGAGATTCAGGTTTTATGAAGACTCTGATGGAAGGAGGATATACGAATCCGTAACTCGTAACGCGTTACGCGTAACGTGTAACGGTTTTTACAATGGAAAAGTATAAATTCAATACAATTGACGAGGCAATAGATGATATAACTAAGGGAAAGATGATCATCCTTGTTGACGATGAGGATCGCGAAAACGAAGGAGATCTGTGCATGGCGGCTGAGAAGGCGACTCCCGATGCAATTAATTTTATGGCAAAACACGGCAGGGGGCTTATATGCCTTTCCCTTACCACGGAGCGGGTGGGACAGTTAAAACTTCAAATGATGACGGATGATAATACCTCGCCCTTTGGTACAGCCTTTACAGTCTCGATAGAGGCCAAAAAAGGTGTGACAACAGGGATCTCGGCTTCTGATAGGGCAACCACAATACTTACGGCAATCAATCCAAAGACAAATCCTGAAGACCTTGCAAAACCGGGACATATTTTCCCTTTAAGGGCAAAACCTGGAGGTGTGCTGCAGAGGGCCGGCCAGACCGAAGGCTCTGTCGATCTTGCAAGGCTTGCAGGGCTATATCCCGCAGGGGTTATATGTGAGATCATGAACGATGACGGCACAATGTCGCGGGTCCCCCAACTCATGGAATTTTCCAAAAAACATAACATGAAGATTGTAACGGTCAAAGACCTTATTAAATACAGGATGCGGGCAGAGCTTTTTGTCAAACGGATATCGGTTACAAAACTGCCCACAGAGTACGGTGGAGATTTTACGGTTTTCGCATACGCTAATGATCTGGACAACAATATCCATATTGCTCTTGTAAAGGGGGAGATAAAACATGAGGATGAAGTCCTTGTAAGAGTGCATTCGGAATGCCTCACAGGTGATGTCTTTGGTTCAAGGAGATGCGATTGCGGTGAGCAACTTCATAAGGCTATGGAGCTTGTTAGGAAAGAGGGAAAGGGCGTTGTCCTGTACATGAGGCAGGAAGGAAGGGGCATAGGGCTGGTTAATAAATTGAAGTCATACGAACTGCAGGATAAGGGACTCGACACTGTGGAGGCGAATATAAAGCTTGGATTTAAGCCGGATCTCAGAGATTACGGTATAGGTGCCCAGATGCTTGTTGATCTCGGTGTAAGGAAGATGCGACTGATGACAAATAATCCCAAGAAGATTGTAGGTCTTGAAGGATACGGGCTGAAGGTTGTAGAGAGGGTCCCGATAGAGACGAAGCCGCATGAAAAAAATATTATCTATCTAAAGACAAAGAAGAAGAAATTAGGCCATATACTGAACAGTGTCAGTGATTAGTGTCAACAAAACAGTGTCAGTGACAGTAAATCAGTGTCAGTGAATAGTGTCAGTGTCAGCAAAAAACTGACACTGAGGACTGACACAGACACTGAAAATACGGACACTGAACACTGACACAGGGTAAACAATGCCGGACGCTTTTAAACTGATAATAAGTGATGGTAAACAGAAGGGGACCGGATACCGTGTACTGACTTTCCCATTCAGGATCGGAAGGGCAGCGGATAATGATATTACGTTTGAAGACAAAAGGGTTTCCCGACATCACGCCGAGATATCTCTCGATAACGGCCGGTATATCGTTAAAGACCTCCAGAGCCAGAACGGCACATGGGTCAACGGCGCAAAGATCAGTAGTACAATAATTAAAATCGGTGATACGATTGCCATAGGCGGCAATATCCTCCTCGTAGATTCCGAAGAAGAAAGCATATTTGTAGATGAAGATACTTCCGGCTTTAAAACGGTGATTAAGCCTTCAAAAGATATACTGAAAGGTGCAATGGAAGTCGAGGAAGAAGATTCCTCCATAGATATTCTCAAGAAACGGACTGCAATGCTCAGTGCCCTTTACCGTATCAGCAGAGATATCCTAAGGGAATCGGAGATCGGTACAATATTAAATATGACGGCCGACACAATTCTCGGTAATATTAAGGCCGAGAGGGTGTATATCCTGATGAAAGATGAGAAAACAGGCACGTTAAAGACCGTTTTCGTCAGAGGCGCCTCCGATCCGGTCGCAGCCTCACTAAACGGAGACGAGAAGGGCGGGCATAAATTAATGTTGAGCAGGACGGTAATAAACAGGGTTATGGATGAAGGTATTTCACTTCTAATTGCCGATACCAAAAGGGATTCGAGATTCAAGGAATCGGAGAGTATCTTCCTTTACGGTATTCGTTCCGCAATGTGCGTTCCTTTGCTCGGTACGGAAAGTGTTGTGGGAACAATCTATGTAGATATACTGAATGCAGACAGACAGTTCGCACATGACGAACTCTATCTTCTTACAACTATAGGAAATTTAGCTGCAGTAAGTATAGAGCAGGTGAGTCTAAGAGATAAGATATGCAGCGAGAGCGAGGCAAGGCAGAGCCTCATGAGATACCATTCCCCTCAGGTAGTGGAAGAGATAATCAAGGGGAAAGGGGACTGCGATGTAAACGAAAGAACGATAACCGTCCTTTTCACCGATATTAAGGATTTTACACAGCTCTCCGAGAAACTCGGTCCGATGGGAACAGCGAAACTTTTAAACGAGTATTTTGACATCATCACGGATGCTGTTTTTAAATATAAAGGAAGCATCGACAAATTTATCGGCGATGCTGCGATGGCAATATTCGGGGCTCCATTTCGTGATAGGGACTTCACAGAGATGGCGGTGAGGGCTGCGATTTACATACAGAAGGCAATAAAAGAGTTGAATAAATTTGAGATCAGGATCGGCATAAATACCGGCCCTGCGGTTATAGGCAATATCGGTTCTACAAAAAGGGTAGAATATACGGCGATAGGAGATACCGTTAATATTGCAGCCAGACTGGAAAAGATGGCGGTTCCCGGAAAGATATATATCGGCGAGACAACGCACGAGCAGATAAAGGGTATTTTTCCTACTAAACCCATAGGGATGCAGAAGGTAAAGGGAAAGACAATGGAGGTCGGCGTCTATGAGGTTGTCATATGAGAGGTGTAAATGTATGCGGGAAGACAGACGTAGGAATAAAAAGAAAGAGGAATGAAGATAATTATGTGGTAGAACCGGATTATGGACTATTTGCCGTAGCAGACGGTATGGGCGGACATTCAAGCGGAGATCAGGCAAGCAGTATGGCAATAGAAACAGTGGGAGACTTCGTAAAAAAGGCAGTCTCCGGCAGCGAGATTGAATGGCCTTTCGGTGTTGACCGGTCGCTTTCCACGGAGCTTAATATCATATCTTCGGGAATAAGACTTGCGAACAGGCGAATATTCGATGAAGCAAAGGGCATGGGGACAACAATGGTCGTGCTTCTTATAAGGCATGATAAGGCATATATCTGTCATGTCGGTGACAGCAGACTTTACAGGATCAGGAACAGTGCAATTACACAGCTTACCGAAGACCATTCACTTGTAGCGGAGGAGATCAGACGGGGCTCGATCACCAGGGAACAGGCCAGAAGTTACTCATTAAGGCATGTAATAACAAGGGCAATAGGTACGACTGCCGATATAAAATGCGACTGCAGGGTCGAGGATATAATAAGCGGCGATATGTTTTTGCTATGCAGCGACGGTCTTACAGGCATGCTCGAAGACTCCGAAATACTGGGCATAATAGAAAAAGACGCCGGGGGAGACCTTCTCGAAACAAGGTGTGAAAGACTTATCGAAAAGGCTAATGAAAAGGGAGGGGATGATAATATCACTGCAATACTGGTAAGGTACGTGTAAGGTGGAGAGATTCGGTCAATATATATTGCTGGAAAAAGTAGCCACCGGCGGTATGGCAGAACTTTTTAAGGCCAAAAAGCTCGGCATAGAGGGTTTTGAGCGGGTGCTTGCCATAAAGAGAATCTTACCACACCTCTCGTCGGATGAGGAATTCATCGAGATGTTTATTGCCGAGGCGAAACTCGTTGCACGTCTCGGTCATAAGAGTATTGCTCAGGTCTATGACTTCGGGAAGATAGGCCAGAGCTATTTTATCGCTATGGAATATATAAGGGGTAAAGATCTGAGGGCAATCCTGAAAAAATGTAAGGAAAGAAAGGTTAAATTCCCTATAGCGATTGCAGTATTCATAGCAAAGGACGTTGCATCCGGTCTGAGTTATGCCCACAGGCAAAAAGATAATGCCGGGAAAAATCTTAATATCATCCACAGGGATGTGAGTCCCCAGAATATCCTTATCTCTTACGATGGTGATGTAAAGGTTGTTGATTTCGGGATAGCAAAGGCTGAGGCACAGTCAAAGACAACAACAGGGGTGCTTAAGGGAAAACTCTCCTATATGTCTCCCGAGCAGGCATGGGGAAGATCGATAGATCACCGCTCCGACATCTTCGCACTGGGGATTGTACTTTATGAGATGCTTACGGGTGAGAGACTCTTTAGGGGAGACTCCGAATTAAATACGCTCGAAAGGGTCAGGGCAGCAAAGGTCGAACCGATACCCTCTGCAATAAATACCGAAGTGCCTGCCGAACTCGAGGCAAGGCTGTTTAAGGCACTGGCAAAGGAGGTTGGAAACCGCTATCAGAATGCATCGGAAATGGAGGCGGACCTCGGTAAGATTGTATTTAAGCTCCTGCGAGTCGACCCTGCTATATATCTAAAGCAGTTTATGCAGCATCTATTCAAGACCGAGATCGAGGCGGAACATAAATCCGAGATGGAAAAGGAGGCTATAAGTATAACTCCAGAACAGGAATCTATAGAAATAGAAAAGCCGAGGCCTGAAGCGCCGAAACCTGCAAAGCCGAAGCCCGAAGAGCCGAAGACGGTGTCTAAGAATAAGGCTTCGGAACCGAGGCGGAATTTATCTCCGTTCGTAATAGCAACAGCCATTGCCTCTGTTATTGTTTTAATAATTGCGGCCTTTATGTTCTGGCCCCTACCATCCCCCGCACCTGTCCTTGAACATCCTACACCGTCTGGTGCTCAGCCGTCGGCTGCTACCGAACCTCCGGTATCCGGAGAGAATCCGGCTGCTGTTGTTAATAATGAACAGAACGTACCAAAACCTCAGACAGACAAAGAGCAGGGCAAAGTGCAAAAGACCGCTGATGAAGTAAACATTAATATTCCAAAAGGAAAGGTAACAAAGGAATCGCATAAGTTTGGGGAAGGGTTCGGGACACTTGTTATAAATGCATCGCCGTGGGGAAATGTCTATATGGATGGAGATTTAATAGGCCAGACACCCCTGACAATCGAGAAAGTACCTGCGGGAAGGCATAAGATAAGGATTACTAAGGAAGGTTATACCGAAACCACAAGAACCGTAGAGATAAACGAAGGTGCTGCGGAGCAGGTAAGTTTTAGTCTTCATAAGGAATGAGGGTAATGAAAATTCCAAATTCCAAATTCCAAATTCCAAATTTAGGAATTTTAATTTTTACATTAATTTTGAATTTTACTTTTTTATTTTTGCATTCTTATGTAGGTGCCGAAGACTATTCGGTCGATATCGAAAAGGCTATATCGCTTTACGAAAAAGGGGCTTTTGATAAGGCGATAGGAGAATTCAAGCAAGTAATAAATGAATTGAATAAAAGGCCTGATGATAATATAAGGAATGAAGGTCTCTTTACAGCCAACCTGTATATAGGGATGTCCTATCTCGGCAAGGGCAAAGAAAACCCGGCAAGGGAATATTTCAAAAATGCTTTTATGGCAGCACCGCATAAAACTCTCAACCCCGAACTGTATCCTCCAAAGGTTATTTCGCTTTATAAAGAGATCATTTCGCAAAATCTTTCGGGTATTACCGTAAAAGCAAATATCCCTATTGCAAAAGTGGTTATAGATGGTATCGAGAAGGGAATGGTGCCCGTTATCGTCAATGACCTTTTGCCCGGTATGCATACTGTTAAGGTAACAGCTGGAGGCCAGGAAGTCGTTAAGACCATAACCTCCGAGCCGGGCAGAGATGTCAGCATTACGGCTGATTTTCAGACCGGTGGTACCTTATCGGTAATATCCGATCCCGCAGGTGCAACAGTATATCTTGACGGCAAGGCGATTGGTGCAACCCCTATCCTGATAAAAGACGTTTTTGTCGGTGATCACACGATCAGCATCTTAAAAACCGGTTATATCGAATCGACGCAGAAGATTACCGTAAAAGCCGATGAAATCACGGATATGAATCTGAGATTGTCGCGGATAACCTTCGATGTCAAGGTATCTTCCGTGCCCGAAAAGGCAGAGGTATTCTGGGATGAGGCTGCCAAGGGCGAAACACCATTTATTATAGAAAATGTATCGACCGGGCTTCATAGGATAAGGGTAGTAAAAGAGGGCTATGAAGAACAGGAAGAAACTATTGATGTCAGAACCCTTCTCACCGAGAAGACCTATCGACTTACCCCATATATAGGAAGTCTTTCCGTAAAGACCGACCCTTCAGCAGTAGATGTAATAATCGATGACAAAAATTACGGTACAACCCCCCTCAAGATTGATTCGATCCCTGCAAAACAATACATTGTAAAACTTAAGAGGGAAGGCTATGTGGAGAAAAACATATCGGTAACTATTGCTAAAGACAGTATGTCGGAAATAAATGAGATACTGTTGGAGATAGATACTCAAGAGCCGGAGATAAGGGTTGAACCACTTGTAAAGGCAGTAAAGGAAAATAAGAATTTTATAAAGGCCATGATCATAGATAACCAGGCAGTGGGTGAAGCCGCACTGATGCTCAGGATAGAAGGCGAGATAAACTATCAGAGTATAAAGATGTCGGGTTCATCAAAAGGCACCTATGATACAGTAATACCCGATATCTATCTCAAAAAGGGAGCAACACTCGAATATTACGTATCGGCCTGTGATCTGCAAAATAATTGTGCCGAATCACGTAGTAAAGGGGCCCCTTATAAGCTTAAGGTAATAAGCCTTGAACCATATACGGAAGGATTCATACTCGATATTAACAGCGAAAAGGAAAAAGCGACAATCTCTCTCGGTACGATAGATGGAGTTAAAAAAGGTGATAAATATGTTGTTTTCAGAACGGGAAAAAATTTGAAGGATCCAAAGACGGGTGAACTCTTACAGATAGAAGAAATATTTGTCGGAACGATTAAAGTTAAAGAATTGATGCCGAGAACGGCCTATGCAGCCATAAGCGATACCGATATCCCGATAACAAAGAATGACAGGATCAGGAAGCAGGTATCTGTACCGGCAGGGGTTGTGACAGAAGGCAATTCTGCTAAAAAGATAACGCTGCGGTGGACCCCCAACAGAGAGCCGGAGGTTGAGGGGTATCGAATATTCAGAAGTCCAAAAAGCGACGGCAATTATCAAAAAATAGGTGAGGTTGACGGAAGGGATAATACCCTTTATGAGGATAACGAGGACATGGCAGAGGGATTAACCTTCTACTATAAAGTAGCTGCGTTTAATATATTCGGTACCAATGGATTAATGTCGGAACCAGTTGTCGGGAAAACAAAGGTAGGCAAGTAAAGATTTATTTAACCCGAAAAGTAACCCTTCAGTGAAAGGTGGATTATTCCCCCTTTGGCAAAGGGGGATGTAGGGGGATTTTTATATAATGCAGAAACCATTCAATAAAATCTCCCCTAACCCCTCTTTTCCAAAGAGGGGAATTTGCTTGTCCACTCGTGACTGAATGGTTACCCCGAAAATTGCATTATATGGATTAATTTGAATAATTATGGAAATCGATAAAGCTTATCTCGGTGATTGTATCAAAATAATGAAGGAGTTTCCTCCAAATTCGGTAGATCTGGTTTTCGCAGACCCTCCCTTCAATATTGGCATTAAGTACGACAAATACAACGATAATCTTTCTTATGACGAATATTCCCGATGGTCCGAGAGATGGATTACAGAAACTTATAGGCTTCTAAAAGAGAATGGTTCTCTATATATAGCCATAGGGGATGAGTTTGCAGCAGAGATAAACATTATTCTGAAACGCACAGGTTTTTATTTCAGGAATTGGATTCTCTGGTATTATACATTCGGGCAAAACCAGAGAAAGAAGTTTAACAGGTCTCATACACATATCCTTTATTTCACAAAAGATAAGGAAAAATTTAAGTTCAATTCCGAGGCTATAAGAATACCCTCTGCCCGCCAGTTGGTATACAAAGACAAAAGAGCCAATCCGAAGGGAAAAGTACCTGATGATGTTTGGGAGTTTCCAAGGGTCTGTGGAACTTTTAAAGAACGCATCGGAGAACATCCCTGTCAAATGCCGGAATCCTTACTTGAAAGAATAATTAAAGTCAGTTCGGATGTTGGAGATGTTGCCTTAGACCCATTTGGTGGGACGGGAACTACTGCTGCAGTTGCAAAAAGATTAAAGAGGAGTTATATAACGATCGAAATTTCAGAGAATTATTATAATGCAATCATCAAAAGACTTATACCCCCCCCCTGATCTCTGTCATCAATTCCCTTAATAAGTCTTTTTCACTGCACTGTTTTATGATCTTACCTTTCTTAAAAAGAATCCCTCTTCCTTTTCCGCCTGCGATCCCAAAATCAGCTTCCCTCGCCTCGCCGGGGCCATTGACAACGCATCCCATTACAGCAACCGTTATCGGTTTATCGAGCGACTTTATCTTTGATTCAACCTTTGCAGCAAGTCCTTTCAAGTCTATATTGCACCTTCCACATGTCGGGCAGGAGATTATCTCTGCACCTCTCTTTCTTAAGCCTACCGCACCCAGTATTCCGTAAGCCGTTCTTATCTCTTCAATGGGATTTGCCGTAAGGGAAACCCTCATGGTGTCCCCTATTCCCTCTGAGAGCAATATCCCGATTCCAACCGAACTCTTTATTCTGCCTGTGGACGGCGGTCCTGCCTCCGATATGCCGACATGAAGAGGGTAATCAAACTTTCTGGAGAACAGCTTATACGCCTCTACCGTTGTGGCGACATTCGATGCCTTCAATGAGACTTTTATGTCTCGAAAATCCATATCCTCAAGTATCTCAATATGCCTCTCTGCACTCTCGACCAATGCCTCGGGTTTAGGATGACCGTATTTATGCAGGAGTTCTTTCTCGAGCGAGCCTGCATTCACACCTATCCTGATAGGTATTTTTTTATCCTTTGCTGCAAGGACAACATCTTTGACCTTCCACTTTGCACCTATATTACCGGGGTTGATCCTCAATCCTTCAATCCCCTGTCTTATTGCCTCGAGAGCAAGCCTCCAGTCAAAATGGATATCCGCTATCATGGGGATGGTTATAGCCGCCATGATCTTCCCGAGAGACTTCGCGGCATCCATATCCGGCACGGCAAGCCTTATAATCTCGCATCCTGCCCTTTCCAGTCCCCTTATCTGTTTCACGGTCGTTCTTACATCCCTCGTATCCGTCTTTGTCATTGATTGGACACTGATTGGATTTCCGCCACCGATAGGCACATTACCTACATAAATTGTTTTTGTCTTTCTACGAGCCTTCATTATTGCCCGCCGCTTCTTGAGACCTTTCCATATTCTCTTTCTCGATCATCTCTTTCTCGATCTGTTTTTTTTCTCTATATAATTCTACTGCCTTAAGGTGTTCCTCTGCCGTAACGGAAAATTGATGCGTCCCGTCATTATTCGATACAAAATAGATATAAGGCACATCCGCAGGGTAGAGTGCTGCAACGATCGACTTGATACCGGGAGAGGCGATAGGTCCGGGAGGCAGACCTTTGATGAAATATGTATTATAAGGAGTTTTACGTTTTAAATCGCTGGCGGTTATCTTTTCTCTCGAACTCTTTATACCGTAAATTGCCGTGGGGTCGGCCTGAAGCTGCATCTTCTTCCTGAGACGGTTATGATAAACAGCAGATATCACCGGCCGTTCAGCATTAATTATGGCCTCTTTCTCTATTATGGAAGCGAGCGTCAGAACCTCTCTCTCTGTGAACCCGATGTCTGCCGCCCTTCTCTGCAATTTTTCAGAAAACTTTTCGCGCATGCTGTTTATCATCATATCCAGGGCATTTTCAGGTTCTATCCCTTTAGGCAGCTTATATGTATCCGGGAAAATATAGCCCTCGATTGACGGTGCAGCAATATTATGTGACCTTAATAAGTCCTCGTCTCCGGCAAGTTCCATAAATGTTTTTTCGTCTACGATATTTTTACCTGAAAGTTTTTCTCCTATCTCAAGCAGCGAATCTCCTTCGACTATCGTTATCTCATACTCTATAATCTGGCCGTTTTTCAAGAGCAGTAAAACATCGAGAGGGCTCATTGTGCCCGAGATGGAATAATAGCCTGCCCTTATCTTTTTATGCAGACCCGTCAATCTGCCGATAAGCAAAAAAATATTTTTATCCCGTATCAGCCTCTCCTTTGCAAGGATCTCAACAGCCTCTTTAAAGGTAGCTCCCAGCGGTATAAATATCTCGGGGGTCTCTGTACCGGTTGGAAGCGGAACGATGAATTCTACTGTTACATAAACGATATAGAGAACTAAAAGGCAGATAAGTATAGCTATAATATTTCTTCCCACTATATTTTAGAATGCCAGAACCGGTAATCAACAGTCAATCGTTCTCCGAATTTGGTTTTGCACTTCGTGGGTGCTAACTACATCGTATCCTTTTAATCTCAATGCAGAAGCCATTTTTTTATGAACATCCTCATCAAGATAGAGCCTTATCATCTATCTGTTCGAGTTCTTTGTCTATTTCTGCTTTATTATCGAAATAATATCTGATTCATCTCTAAACCATTCAAGTATATCCGCAATTACAAAAAAATTTGACATCGGCCGCACTTCATACTAAGCTGGAGGTAAGAAGAGATCATGGACAGGAGGAGATCATGAAGAACAATTATGCAAAGATAGCAGGGGCATTTTTAGTAGGCGGGGCAATCGGTGCAGCCATTGCCGTTCTCTATGCACCGAAATCGGGAAGAGAGACAAGAAAGGATATCTCAAAGGCTGCACGGCGAATGAAAGAGGGGGCCGTTGATCTGGTTGATGATGCCATCGAAAATGTAAACGACTTTGTGGATGATATGAAGGAAAAGACGTCGGATATAATCAAACGCGGCATTGAGCTGTCGGAGGATGCAAAGGAAGAGATTATAAACAAGTTCGAGCATGCAGAGAAGTCAATCCAGAAACAGAGAAAAAAGCTGATGGAAACGCTAAGGGGCTGACAAGTTTTCTACACATTAAATCTGAAATTTGTTATATCCCCGTCCCTGACCTCATAGGTCTTCCCCTCAAGCCTCAGAAGTCCTTTATCCCGCGCAGCGGACATGCTTCCGCACGATACAAAATCATCGAATGATATGACCTCTGCCCTGATAAATCCTCTTTCGATATCTGAGTGTATCTTGCCTGCTGCCCTGAGGGCGTTTGTCCCTCTGGTAATCGTCCACGCCCTTACCTCATCCTCACCTACCGTGAGGAAGGAAACCAACCCGAGAAGGTCGTATGAGACATGGATCAATTTGCTCAGGGCAGGTTCTGTTATGCCGAGGTCGTCGAGAAAAACCTTTGCGTCGGCGGCGGACATCTGAGCTATCTCCATCTCGATCTTTCCGCACAGGGACAACACCATTACCTGTTTGTCCTTCAAAAACTTTTGTAAGTCTTCGGTTATTGTTCCGGTTTTTTCAGAGTTTATCTCCTTCTCGGCAACATTCAGCACCACCAGCTCAGGCTTTGTGGATATAAACTGTAGGTGCTTCATTGCCTTTTGTTCTTCCTCTGAAAATTCAACATCTCTAAGAGGCGTCTCCTTTTCCAATGCCTCTTTGCATTTAACAAGCAGCCTCTTTTCAGCCTCATCCGGTTTTTTACCCCTCTTTAACCCCTGTTCCATTCTTTCGAGTCTCTTCTCCACAAGCTCGAGGTCCCCGAATATCAGCTCAAGCTCTATCGTTTCTGCATCCCGGAGGGGATTAATACTCTCCATAGGATGTATTATGGATTCGTCTTCAAAACCTCTGATGACATGGACAATGGCGTCAACGTCCTTTATGAGATCAAAGACCTTTCTGTTCTGGGATATGTCACCCTTTGTGATACCTATATAGTCAATATATTCTACCGTTGCATAGGCTGTCTTTTTCGGTTTGAATATCTCTGTAAGCTTGTCTACTCTTTTGTCCGGGACTTTTACGGCACCGATATGGGGCTCTGCCGTTACGGTCGGGTATACGGTGGTCTCGAGATTCAATCCCGTCAGAGCATTAAATATCGTTGTCTTTCCTGAATTCGCAAGTCCGATTATCGCTATCTTCATCTTCTAAAACAATCCTTGAGGGATATTTATCCCGAGGTGTTGATATGCATGTTTTGTGGCAAGTCTTCCTCGCGGGGTCCTCTCGAGGAATCCTTCCTGAAGGAGGTAAGGCTCATAGACGTCCTCTATAGTCTCTCTATCCTCCCTCATTGCTGCCGAGAGGGTGTCTACACCTACCGGACCGCCGCCGAATTTCTCGATAATAGTCGAAAGTAGTTTTCTGTCTATGTCGTCAAGTCCCTTTGCATCAACATCGAGGGAGATCAGGGATTCCTTTGTTATGTTCAAGTCAATCGATCCATCCCCTTTCACCTGTGCAAAGTCCCTTATCCTCCTCAAAAGTCTGTTTGCAATCCTCGGTGTACCGCGAGAGCGCATTGCAATCTCAAAAGCGGCATTATCTTTAATCTCAATGCCGAGGATTTCGGCAGATCGTAAAACTATCTTTTTAAGTTCAGCCGGATCATAAAATTCGAGTCTGTTTATTACCCCGAATCTGTCTCTCAGGGGAGAGGTAAGGAGTCCTGTCCTGGTCGTAGCACCGACAAGGGTGAATTTAGGGAGATTCAGTTTCAATGTCCTCGCATTCGGCCCCTGCCCGATTATTATGTCGAGCTGGTAATCCTCCATTGCCGGATAGAGGACTTCCTCGACTATTCTCGGAAGACGATGGATCTCATCTATAAAGAGGATGTCAAAATCCGAGATGTTTGTAAGTATTGCAGCGAGGTCTCCGGGTCTCTCGAGAACAGGACCCGATGTAGACCTTATATTAACCTTTAGTTCATTCGCAATTATCGTTGCGAGCGTAGTCTTTCCGAGTCCCGGAGGACCGCAGAAGAGGACATGATCCAATGCCTCGCTCCTCTGTTTTGCAGCAGTGATGAATACCTTCAGATTTTCTTTTAGCTTTTCCTGACCTACGAAGTCGTTGAATGTCTTCGGTCTCAGGTTGACTTCGCACGAGAGGTCGTCCTCCTTTACGGCAGGGCTCAAAGTTCTGTCAGGCTGATCGTCTTTGCGGATCATATGGTTTCCTTTTTTTCTTTAAAGGCATAATTTCTTTTACACTTTTGTGTCATGATTTCCCTCAATGTCCGAGCCGTGATTCGATCTCGATTATAGAAATTCATAACAGCCGCCGTTTTAATATTTCGTAAAAGTTTTCTCGCTTTCCTATCATAACGATATAAACAATATTTGATGTTTCTTCAGCCGTATATGCGATACGGTAATCAATTTTGTTTTTCCTGAAATGATAGCTAAAAACACCTTCGAGTTCTCCATGGAGTTTTTCCCCTAATTCGGGATTGTTTAGAAGCCTTTCAATATGGATATCGTAAATATCCTTAACAACAGGTCGATCAAGACTTTTCAAGTCCGATTTAACCCTGGGATGATAGGTATCTTTATAAGACATCCTTGAATACTTCCTCTCTTGTTATCGGCTTGACTCTTTTGGTTTTTATATCTCTTACACGTCCGGCAAGTTCCCGACCTTTGCCTGATAACAAAAGAAGCAGCATTTCTTTATCAGCCTTACCGAGCTTTTTGATAGAGCTGGCAATGTCTTCAACCTTTAATTCAACCATTACTCCTACACCCATGCCTTTCCTCCTTTAACAGAATTATTAAATATTGTAAAACAAAATACCCTTAATATGTCATTATCAAAATATCAATTTGTGAGTCCGAAACCCACAGATTTACACCCCAAAAGTCCTAAGATATCAATAATACTCCTTAATATATTCATACGCCTTATTGAAAAGCTTCTCGTCTTTAATCACATACTTCACCCAAAAGATTTTTCTCAATTCTCTTTTAACTTCTTTTTCTCCGGTAGTTGTATGTTGCCAGCCGTCAAAGCGAACAAAGCGAACAATTATAATAATGCCACCTGCTTTTAGTTTTTTGCAGATTTAGCTGCTATTTCATGACAAGTCATAATATCAGGAGAAGAAAATGCGTTTTGTCTCACCGTTTTTCTTGAAATATGCGTATGTTTACAAATCTTTCCGTTCTTATAAATGATATTTTTATATTCAAGCAGAGGGATGGGATTTGGAATTTTAAAATGAGATTGAAGAACACCCCAGTCTTTATCACGAATAGTAGCTATTCCATTAAGATACTTACTAACCCAAACACCATCAATATGAGAATCCGGTCGAACGATTTTAAGCTTTTCTTCTGCAATAGAAACATATTGTTTGTCAAGTTCAATCCCAATGTATTTTCTTCCGAGACGTTTTGCAGCGATTACAGTTGTCCCAGTTCCATTAAAGGGGTCAAGAATGATATTACCTTCATCTGTCGTCATTAAAATCAAACGTTCAAGAATTGTTTCGGGTAGTTGACAAGGGTGTTCGTCCCTATTCTTAGCATGTTTGATTCTGTGCAAATCTGTCCAGACGTCAGATATCATGCAGCTATTTCTGTTTCAAACATCTTATCTTTTTCAAACGTGTACACTCTTGGGGAACAGAGGCCATCCTTTTTATATGTATCATCATCGAATTGATCGACAACCCAGACAAATCGGTGTTTATCTCCTTCGACAATTTCCATCGGAACAAGATACGCCCCTGTTGTGTATATGCGTGGCTTAGATTCGGTGAAAAAGAGATTATCAAGTCTTTGTTCAATCTTAAGAGACATTTTTTTCTCCTTTATTCTCCTTTATAAAGCAATTCCTCCCTTATTTTCATCTACACCTTTGGTCAGATATTTCAACGACTCTTTGAGAAGACTCTCGATTGTATTGAACCCTTTTTTATAGGCAATTTCCAGTGACTCCTGTGCAATTGCCTTTTTATATCCGAGATTAACGAGGGCAGAGAGTGTGTCTTCAAAGAGCCTGTCTTTAGGTTTTTCTGCCGCCGGCAGCTTTTCCCTGAGTTCGAGTATCAACCTGTGTGCTGTTTTTTTGCCGAGACCCGGGATACGGCAGAGGAGGGCAACGTCTTCTTTTTCTATTGCCTGTATGAAATCATTGTGGGATATGCCTGAAAGTATGTTCAACGCCATTCTGGGACCTATGCCTGTTATGCCAAGCAGGGTGGTGAATATCTTTTTTTCGTCTTCGGTTGAAAATCCGTATAACTGGAGAGCATCTTCTCGAACATGTGTGTAGATGTGCAGGAAAACATTACTGCCTTCTTCCGGTAGATTAGAAAGGATATTCAGGGGGACATTAACATGGTAACCGACGCCGTTGACCTCTACAATCACATTGTCGGGTCTTCTTGAGATAAGCCTTCCTCTTAACGAACCGATCATTTAGCCTCCACCTTTTTATGCATTTACTCAGAACTAACATAACAAAGCCTCGAAGCGGTCATTCCGGCTTGTCGGGTCTACCGTCATTCCGACTTGTTCGGAATCTTTCTTAAAGAAGGACTCCCGACAAGCGGGAGTGACATAAGGGAAAAGATTCCCGACGCGCTTCGCTTGCGGGAATGACAACGTAGTTTTACTTATGTATTTCTTGTTAAGTATACCACAAGAGACAGGAAAGCCGATGAACCCCGCAAATTTTAAATTTGATCAAGTTTCTCTTACCTCAGGCTCAAGAAAGCCACTGCCTCCACATGATATGTATTCGGGAAGAAATCAACCATCCTGATAGAATTTATATCGTATTTTTCTTTAAGCTTCTTTATATCCCTTGCCAGCGTTGCCGGATTGCACGAGATATAGCAAATCCTTTCCGGAGAAAGGTCAATGACCTTTCTCATAACTTCATTGGAAAGTCCGGACCTTGGGGGGTCGAGTATCAGGGTATCGAATTTATCACCGGTTTTATATTTTTCCGCTGATGATTTAATAAACTTACAATTTTTTATGTTGTTTAATCCTGCATTCCTCTGCCCATCTTCAATTGCATGGAGATTTTCCTCGACAGCAACAACATGCGATGCATGCACTGCAATAGGTAGGGAAAAATTCCCTGCACCTGCATAAAGATCAAGAATACGCATACCTTCCAGAGGCTGCAATTCGCTTATCAGCAGTTCAACGATTTTCCTATTTAAGTTCCAGTTGGACTGGAAAAAACTCCATGCGGTAATCGTGTACTGAAGGCCGTTAAGGTCAAGTTTTATATAGTCTTTACCTATGGATTCTCCGTTTTCAAAGGCGATACCGGAAAAGATGCCGATCAGCATATTTTCCATATCCTCCGTAAATGTCCTTGTCTTGATCAGGGCAACAGAGGTATCGCCATATGATACATGAATTTCCTTAATCCCCCGCAGCATTCCTACGGGCGCGGATAACCTATCGAGCAGGAGATTTATCTCTGTCGTCATCAAAGGGCATTTTTCGATAGCTACAACCTCTCTCGTGCCTTCTTTATAAAAACCCACTTTGCCCTGAGGAGAGACTTTAAACTGGGCTCTGTGCCTGTAGTGGTAATCATTTCCCGTAAGTGCGGGGGACAGCGATGTCTCGATCCCTCCAATCCTCCGAAGAGAGTCGAGCAGTATATCTTCTTTCATTAATATCTGTTTCTCGTATGAGATAAACTGAAGGTGACATCCGCCGCAAATCCCGAATACAGGACACGGCGGGAATATTCTGTAAGGTGAAGGCTCAATGATATTTGTGACCACCCCTATAGAATAATCCCTTTTCTTCTCGCTTATAGCAACGTCGACAATCTCGTCGGGGATCGCACCGCGAATAAAAATGATCCCGTTATCACGGGCAATCACATAACCACCGTAAACCGGAGCTTGAGCCTTAATCGCCAGAGACATTACTGTTTCGGCAGGAGCTTTTTTATAGTGTTCTTCAACTCGTTAAGATCTGCCGATTTGACGATATACGCCTCCGAGGCCCATACGGCAAAGTCATCCCTATAATCATATGCCGTAGACATTATGATCGGAAGCCTCGGCTTTTTCTCTTTCATCTGCCGTAGGAGTTTGATACCGTCAATATCGGGCATCAGTATATCGAGTGTAACGAGGTCGGGATTCTCTTTCAGAAACAATTCCATTGCCTTCTCGCCCGTACCTGCGATAACAACCTTGTAGCCCTCTTCCTCCAACTCTTCCTTGTAAAGCTTCTGGATGTGCAGGTCATCATCGACTACCAGTATTTTCATATTCCCTCCTTTTTTAATTTAGATCATCCTGCTTCGACATTATTGGTAAGAATACCTTAAATGTCGTGCCTTTACCTGATATGCTTTCTACTTCTATCCTCCCTTTATGTTCCTCTATAATCCTGTTGGTAATTGCAAGACCGAGACCTGTACCCGCAGCCTTTGTGGTGTAAAACGGGCTGAAGATAAAAGGCAGGTCCTTTTCGTCTATGCCGGGGCCTGTATCGCCTATTTCGACTACTGCCGAATCTTCCGCCGAATAAGTCTTTACCGTTATAGTACCGTTAGTGGTTAATGCCTGGATGGCGTTATTAAATATATTAAGCAATGCGTCTTTTATCCTGTTAGGGTCTACTAAGACCTGCAGTGTTCCGGTTGCTTCCCTTACAAGTCTGATCCCTCTTTCCTTTACCTCCGTCTCGGTCAGCAATATAATATCGTTAATGATCTCGTTAATATCGATTCTCTCTTTAACCAGCCTGGCCTCTTTGACAAATCCGAGTATCTCTTTGAGTATATCTTCGAGCCTGCCTACTTCCTTTGATATAATACCGGCGTACTCTTTAAGGTTTCCATCGAGTTTACCCTCGAGTCTTCTTGCAAAACCTCCGACAGAGACCAATGGGTTCCTTATTTCGTGTGCGACCTTTGCGGCAACCTCTCCGAGGGCAGCCATTCTCTCTGCAGCAGCTAACTTATCTCTGAGATTATCTAATTCGGTTATGTCCCTAACTACATGAACGGTACCTACAAATTCTCCTCCAGGGTCGAATACCGGGGAACTCGATGTCAAGAATGTTCCACCGAGATATTTATCCTCGACTTCTTCTATATATGCCTTCCTTGTCGTGACCGTTTTATGGTGCGGGCATTCTATTAACGGCTCATTCATGCCGTGGAATATCTCATAACATTTTTTGTCTATTATTTCTCCGGCAGGTCTCCCTATCCTGTCGGCTACAGCCTTATTTATATTCTTTATCGTGTAATTCTTATCCGTAATATAGACCATGTCGGAAATAGACCCGAAGATATTTTCGAGTTCGGCTTCTGCACGCGATACCTGTTCGAACAGTCGTGCATTCTCTATGGCACTTGCTACCTGGTTCGAAAAACCGGTGAGGAATTTCATGTCCTCTTCCGTTATCAGCCGCTTGGTAAAAAAATTATCTACCCATAATACGCCTATTACCTTATCCCTCGAGATCAACGGCACGGCAGCATAGGCCTGGGTACCGAGCTGCTGTATAAGAACGGCATCCGACAACGGCTCTTTCTTAACATCAGGCACGGCAATGGCCTTCTTCTCCTTAACCGTCCGCGTCAGTATCGTATTATCTTCTATAGGTATTTCCATTCCGATGCTGAGCCTGTCAAGAAATGAGTCCTTCCTTAGAGGACCTGCTTCTATATCGCGCATGATCTCGGGAAGTGTCCTTTTCTCGATAGAAAGCTTTTCCCATATCTGCCATGCTTCCTCGGGGCTTGCAGGGCCGACACCCATAGCCCCTTTGATCACACCCCTTTTCTCATCGATAAGAAAGAGTATTGCCCTATTAAATCCGAGTCCATCGCTCATTGTTACTCCGGTCAATACCATTCTGAGCAACCTGTCAAGATCAAGGGTACCACGCATCGCAGAGCTAATAAAGAACAACCTTGACAGTTCCTGATTTCTTCTTATGAGCTCCTTCTCGACGCGTTTCCTTTCGGATATATCTCTGGAGATGCCGCTTATGCCGATGACCTCGCCTGCCGTATCCTTTATGGGAGAAAGTGTCAGGCTTATCTCGATTATCGTGCCATCCCTTCTCTGCCGCAATATCTCTACATCCTTGAGCGTTTCACCCTTCTTTATCCTCTCTATATGTTCTTTTTCCGTATCCAGAAGGAACTGCGGAACAAAGGGCAGAAATTTGCCTACGGCCTCGATCTCCGTATAGCCGAATATCCTATCTGCACCCTGGTTCCATGAGGTTATAATTCCGTTCAGGTCGGAAGTAACGATCGCATCGGCAGAATTATCTATAAGACTCTCAAGATAGTCTTTTGTCTGTGCAACCTCCTTATAAAGGCCGAGTATTTCCTCGTGATAAAGCACCCTGTCGGTGATATCCTGTATAAATACAACGCACTCGATAATGTTGCCTGCCTCGTCTCTAATAGGATACGATGTCAGCTCGGCATAGTTCATGCCTCTGGATTGCGTAATGGAATTTATCTGGCCAGTTTCATATGTAACCTTTGCAACACAATGAGGACATATCCCCCCTTTTTCATGAAAGACCTCTACGGCATTTTTGCCTATAATCTCACCGGCGGCCATATTCGTCCAGTCTTCTATAAATTTGTTTACCGATATTATCTCATGCTCCTTACCAAGTGTAACTATCCCGCCCTGTACGCTGTCAAAAAGGATGTCCAGCCTCTTCTTTGCCTCGACAGCCCGGTTTTCGCTCAGGAATTTACTCTCATATATCTTTGCCTTTTCAATAGCGATAGCGGATATCGATGCAAAGGTTGTAACCGTATTCATATCATCTATAGAAAACGATATAACAACACCTTCCGGCCCTATCCTGTCATAAAGTCCCAGAGTTCCGATAATCTCTCTTCCGACTTTTAGAGGCACGCATATAACGGACTTAACATCGATTACGGGGACCCTCATATCGGCAGGCATTTTGGATACATCTTCAACGAGTAACGGGGTCCCCTCTTTTGCAACCCAGCCTGCTATCCCGTCGCCAACCACCAGATCCATCTGCTCTCTCAGTTCATCCGCAAGCCCGTAAGAGGATTTTATTCTGAGGATGCCATCTTCCAGAAGCCTTATAATACAGCCCTTTGCATTCAGCAGTTTTGTAATCTCGGAGGCAACTATCTTCAGTAGTTCATCGAGGTCCATTACCGATGTAACGGTCGTGCCGAGCTCATATAAAACAGTAAGCTTTTGCAACTGATTTTTTGTCGCCGTATAAAGTTCGGTATTCCTTACACCGGAGCTTATAGTATGCGACAGAATATTTATTGTATTAATCTCATCCGGTATAAAGCCGTATGCCCTGTATGTTTTAAGGATAAGCAGTCCAAAACACTGGTTGTCCCTGACGATCGGAACTGCAAGCAGAGAACCGAACTTACCTGATACATCCAATCCCCCCATTCCCCCTTTGGCAAAGGGGGGTGAGAGGGGATTTTGCATGTCATATATAACCACAGGGCTGAGGCTTTTAATAATTTCTTCAACAATACCGTGATCCAGTGGCAGGCATTTATCACCGGATAATTCCTCTGTCGTGCTGTTTGCCTCAAGACAGAATGCATTTCTTTCCTGTCTGTATAAATATATGGAACATGTATCTTTACCGAGTTTATTTGCAATAGTCCCTGCAATCATATCGAGGGCTTCCTTAAGTTCAGGAGTTGTTGCCGCAATCCTTGCCGTCTCGAGCAGAAGTTCCGTCTCTGCAAGTTTATTCTGTATCTTTGTATTTGAATCCTGAAGTTTCTCCACCATTTCATCGAATCTTTTCGAGATTGTTCCGAATTCATCACGCCGCTTAGAACCTATCCTGTAGGTGAGTTCACCCCTGCTTATCTTTTCGGTTGCCTTCAAAAGATCGCCAAACGGCACTGCGATCATCCTTCTCATAAAAAGACTGAGAGATAGGAATCCGAAAGAGCTGAAAAGAAAAAGGACACCGAGATAAAACTCCATCTGCCTTTCGATCTTCTCTCCAAGACCAATAGCAATAGTGAAGCTGTTTATTGCCCTGCTGCGCAGGGTGTCCATTCTCGCACGGATCTCCCAGTCTTTTTCTTCGAGCCTTCGCAATGCAAAAAGAACGGCAGTGTCACCGACCGGCTGCTCGGATACCATTATGTTATCTGCAAACTTCTTCAACTCCTCAAAGTCCTTTCCTATAGCTTCGATCTCCGGCCTATCCTGTGTTATCATGTGGAGACGGCTAAAAGAAGTATAAACGTCTCTAAGTTTTCCCCGATATTTTTTTTTATGTCTGATGTCGCCGGTGACAGCCCATCCCTCTGCGGTCATGACAAAATCCGCTACGGCCGAATGCCATTCATTATAAATGTTGTATCCCTCGGCAGCCGATCTCTGAGCAGCAAAGTTGCCGGTCATGCGGTTAAAGATAAAAAAACTGCCTGCGACGAGTCCTGCGGTCAGCACTGCAAATGCCAGTGAAAAAATTGTTAGTTTTGTCCTGAGACTCATATCTGAAAACACCTCAAATAATTAATAACCACGTATCAATAACCAAATAAATTCCAATAACCAAGTACCAAGTTCCAAATGTTTGGTTATTGAGATTTGGTCATTGCTCATTGTTTCATTTTTATAGCCTTTCTAAAAAGATTGACATACTTTTTTGCAGAGGCATTCCATGAAAAGTCCATTTTCATTGCATTCCGGATAAGATTCTGCCACCTTGGCTTATCAACATATACGCACATTGCCCTCTTCAGGCAATCCTGAAGTGCTGACCGATTATAATCTTCAAAAAGAAAACCCGTGCCGGCGCCTATTAGGGGTTCATAGTCCGAGACCGTGTCTGCAAGTCCGCCTGTCTTCCTTACCACAGGTATTGTCCCGTATCTCATAGCAATCATCTGGCCGAGACCGCAAGGTTCGTATTTTGACGGCATCAGGAATATATCGGAACCGGCATATATCTTATGAGCAAGGGCGTCGTTAAATCCTATCTTTACGTGTATGTTGCCCTTATATTTTTCTGCTGTTTCGGATAACCTTTTATGGAACATCTCATCTCCTTTACCTATGATAATAAGATATGCACCGGTAGATACGATCCCCTCGATCGATTCTAAGACAAGATCAAGCCCTTTCTGGCTCGATAATCTTCCGACCATGCCTACAACAGGCATTTCGGCATTCGGTTTTATAAAGCAATCCTTCAAAAGCTGCTGTTTGCATTCTCTCTTGCCGGCGATATCGGAATCGCTATATTTTTTTGCTATAAAAATATCTGTCTTGGGATTCCACTCGCCGTAATCTATCCCATTTATAATCCCTGACAGCGACGCTGACCTTTTCTTTAAAACACCTTCAAGTCCAAATCCGTATTCTTTGTTAAGTATCTCCTTTGAATAGTTATCGCTGACTGCGGTTATTAAATCAGCCGAGATCAACCCCGCCTTTAAAAAATTTATCTTGCCGTAAAATTCTATCCCCTCGGGATTGAACAATGCCCGATCAAGGCCGGTTAACGGCATCTCGGATGGGGAAAACAGCCCCTGATAACCGAGATTATGAACCGTAATTACAGTGGAGGTCTTATTGAAGAATTTATCAGGCTTATATATGGTTTTCAAATATAAAGGTACGAGTCCCGTCTGCCAGTCATGACAGTGGATTATATCGGGTTTAATTTTAAGTGCCTTGCACGCCTCAAGAATTCCTCTTGAAAAAAATATAAAGCGAGCTGCGTTATCGGCATAGTCTCCTTGCGGTGTGCCGTAGAGATCTTCTCTATCAAAAAACTCGTCTCTTTTGATGAAATATACCGAAGTTCCTTTGCTGTATATCTTACCTGTAAAATTCTGATTACCTACAGGTACTTTTACCTTTACCCCCGTATTCTTAGGATTGAAGGCCTCTTTCACTCTTTTATATACAAGACCGCCTGTCTTTGCAAACGGCACTGCCTCGGGTGTTGCAATCAGTATCTTCAATTTAACCTCCAATCACTAAATCCCAATCACTAAATAAATTACAATAACCAAATCCCAATTACCAAATAATTACCAATAACCAATTTTCAAATTCAAGTTTGGTTATTGAGATTTGGTTATTGGTCATTCATATTTTCGCCTCTCTCATAAATTTTGCTGCCTCCTCAGGCGGTGTCGGATTTATATAAAAACCCGAACCCCATTCAAAACCGGCTATCTTTGTGAGTTTGGGCATCAGCTCGATATGCCAATGATAATAATCGTTAGTCTCATCGGAAAACGGTGAAGTATGAACAATAAAGTTATACGGCGGGACGTCGAGTATCCTGTCGATCTGTTTAAGTATCCTTTGCAATATATCTGCAAGCATTGCGAAGTCCTTATCGGGAGGACAGAAGGCAGATTCGTGCTTCTTGGGTAAAATCCATGTCTCAAAGGGCGCCCTCGGCGCGAATGGGGCAAGGGCGAGATAATTTTTATTTTCATAGATAACACGTTTGCCGTCTTCGAGTTCCTGATTTATAACATCACAGAAAATACACCTCTCCTTAAAATGGAAATACTGCTCCGATGCATCGATCTCCTCCCTCACAAGCTTGGGTACTATAGGAAGGGCTATAAGCTGGCTGTGCGTGTGTTCCAAAGAGGCGCCTGCGTCTTCCCCTTCATTCTTAAATATCAAACCATACCTGAATCTTTTGTCTTTCTTAAGATCATTAAGTCTCAGATAATATGCCCACAATACATCCTCAACCGCCTTAATCGGCATTGTCGAGAGGGAAAGATTATGATCGGCAGTCTCTATAACTACCTCATGGGCTCCTATACCGTTTACCCTGTCGAAAATACCTTCTCCCGTCTTAGTCAGATCCCCATGTATCTGGAGCGCTGGAAATTTATTCGGCACAACACGTAGGGTCCATCCCGGGAGATTAGGCTTTGTCTGGGCAGGTCTGAACGCCATTATCTCCGGTGGAGCCGTATGTTCATTACCCGGACAGAAGGGGCAAAACCCGCCCTTCTTCTTTTGGGAAGGTGATATAAAATCAGTAGGCCTCTTGCCTCTCTCGATGGATATTATAACCCAGCGCCCAACGATTGGATCTTTTCTAAGCTCAGACATATAACCTCCGTAATAAATTCAAAAATCAAATATAAAAATGCAAAATAGTGACAGGTGTCGGTTAACAGTGTCACCCTTCGACAAGCTCAGGATGACATAAGTCGAAGAACTCAGGGTAACAGTCATGGTGAGCCTGTCGAACCATACTGGCACAGACACTAATCACTGACACTTCTTTAAATTTTTTTTGCATTTTGAATTTTAAACTTTAATTTTATATGATAATTATATCACAATAGGATATGAAGCCTACTTTTCATCACAGACTCGTAAATAATCCTTTCGAAGATCCTTGTGTGCATGTGAGGGTATTAAGAGAAAAGCGTGCCTTTCTCTTTGACCTTGGATGTATAAGCAGACTGGATCCAGGCGATATCCAGAAGATAACGGATGTCTTTGTTACCCATACACATATAGACCACTTTATAGGTTTCGACATTCTCCTGAGGTCCCTTCTGCGACGAGAAATTCCACTAAGGGTCTTTGGACCGGCTAATATTATCGGGTGTATCGAGGGAAAACTTAAGGGGTATACGTGGAATCTGATCAGCGAATATCCGCTTAAGATCGAGGCCTTCGGTATAGAGGAAAATATTGTAAGGCATTCTGGTTTTTATGCCGGGAATTGCTTCAGGAGGATTGATCTGGGTGAAAGACCATTTGATGGGATCGTTCTCAAAGAAACTCCTTTTGAGATTAGGGCTGCGTGTCTTATGCACCAGATACCCTGTCTCGGTTTTTCTCTAAATGAGGAGTTCCATATCAACGTAGATAAGGCGGTGCTGGTTGAAATGGGACTTCCCGTAGGACCGTGGCTGTCGGAATTTAAAAAGGTGATTAGGGTTGGGGGATCCTCGGATACCGAGTTTATAGTCAAGAACAGACGATATACATTGGGTGAATTAACGCCGATAGCAAATATAACAAAGGGGCAGAAGATGTCTTATGTGGCCGACTCTTCAATGAACGAGGAGAACATAAGAAAGGTAATAGAGCTTGCGAAGGATTCCGATACGCTTTACTGTGAGGCGTATTTCCTTGAAGAGGACAGAGAACGGGCAATAGAAAGGCATCACCTGACTGCAAAGACTGCCGGCAGGATTGCGAGGGAAGCAGGTGTAAAGAGTCTTGTCGTCATGCATTTCTCCCCGAAATACAGGGAGTGTCCTGACGCTCCTGAAAAAGAAGCGATGATGGAATATAATAAAAGAGAATGACCAATAACCAAATCTCAATAACCAAACTTGAATTTGAAAATTGGTTATTGGTAATTATTTGGAATTTGAGATTTGGTTATTGGAATTTAATGTGTTTGGATGCCGGGGTAGCTCAGTGGTAGAGCAGCTGATTCGTAATCAGCAGGTCGTGGGTTCAACCCCCATCCCCGGCTTTCTTTTAAGCTATGCAACCCTTCTTAGCTTTCTCTTTTTTTCAATAATCTCAAGATACCTTGCTATAGCTTACGGACTTACTGCTTAATTCTATTCCTCTCCCTTTACCTAAATATGAATCCTGATATATGATACAGGCATGAAAGGCAGAGACATGTATGAATATCCGTGATGAAATAAAATCCATAGCACGGCAGATCAAGAAAATCGGCGATGTAGATCTGCACAAGAAGATTTTCGACATTCAGGCTGAAATATCGATTGTGCTTGAAGAAAATAAAAAATTAGCGGAAGAAAGCAACACCTTGAAAGAAGAAATCGACAAACTCAAAGAGAAGCTGAAGATAATGAAATCCATAAGGCTTGAAGATTCCGTGTACTGGGTCGCTACCGGCAGCAAAGGGGAAAAAGAGGGGCCTTTTTGCCCCAATTGCTGGGGTACAAAGGAGATATTGGTACTCATGGGGATGGATATTGTCCGAAACCGGCCATACAACAAATGCCCGGAATGCATGTTAGTTATCAGGGCAAAGGAGTAGAGAAAGATACGCTCATTTTATGGAACTTCACTTTTTAAGGAATAACGGACCTGTAGACGAGTCGATAGATAAATTGCTCGAGCTTGCGGGTGGTATCCATAACCCTGAGATTATTCGGGAAATGATAATTGCCGCTCTCAAGGCAGGCCAGGAGGATGGGGAAAAGGCCGACCTCAAGCTTATGAATTCCACATTGAAGGAGATGCGATTTACCTCGAAGGTATTCGGTCCTTATCGTAATAAGCGGAAGGTCACCGTCTTCGGTTCTGCAAGAACCGGTCCCGACGAACCTGTTTACCAAATGGCACATCTTTTCGGTCAAAGGCTTGCGGGTGCGGGCTATATGGTTATTACCGGCGGCGGCGGTGGTGTTATGCAGGCGGTCAACGAGGGAGCCGGCTCCGAACATTCCTTCGGCGCAAATATCCGTCTTCCTTTTGAGCAACAGCCCAATCCCACCGTAGAAGGGAATCCCCGTTTAATCACCTATAAATATTTTTTCAACCGTAAGGTGGCATTCCTCAAGGAGGCCAGTGCAGTTGCACTTTTTCCGGGTGGGTTTGGAACGCTCGATGAGGCGATGGAAACCTTGACGCTGTTACAGACCGGGAAGCATAATCTCATACCGCTGGTTCTCATAGATGAGCCGGGCGGCACCTACTGGGCGCGCTGGATAAATTTTTTTCACAGGGAACTTCTGGAAGAAGGGTATATAAATGCCTCGGATTTTGATCTCTTCGAACGCGTTAATTCTGTAGACTCCGCAGTCGAAAGTATCAGTCGCTTTTATCGCCGTTTTCACAGCCATCGCTCGATCGATAAGAAGATGGTAATAAGGATTACATCCTCTCTAAGCGAACAGGCGGTTGTGGATCTCAACGAGCGTTTTCAGGGTATACTGGTACCGCAGGGACGGATATATCTCTCAGGACCTCTGCCGGCCGAGGAAGACGAGCCCGGGCTTGCCGGCCTGATCAGACTTGTAGTTGATTTCAACATGAAAGACTTCGGAAGGCTGCGAAAACTCATCGATATGGTAAATGAGGCATAATTATTAAAAGTTATGCAGGATACGAAAATAAAAGAGATTATTATCAGTACCATGAAAGAGGAGGACATCCAATCGGTTCTTGAGATAGAGCGAATGTCATTTTCCACACCGTGGTCGGAGACATCATTCTACAATGAGATATATAATCCACACTCAACGGCAAAAATTGCCGTCATAAAGGAGAGAGTTGCCGGCTATATATGTGCAAAGCAGGTATCGGATGAAGGGCATATTCTGAATCTTGCAGTGCATCCGGAGTTCAGAAGGAAATGGATTGCAAGTGCCCTTGTAGAAGATGTCCTTAAAAATTTAAAAGATAATGGATGCAGGTTTTTATATCTTGAGGTTAGGTCTTCCAATTATGCCGCGAAGAGGCTCTACGACGGCTTCGGGTTTAAGATTATCGGAACGAGAAAGGGATATTATAACGAGCCGCGCGAAGATGCAATCATTATGATGCTCAAGATTTATGCGACTTAGCTTTTTTCTTTGTATATTTTTTCTTTTTCTTTAACGGGGATATGCCCTTTACCGCTGCTAAAAAGCCATACTTTAATTTCTTGCTTTTTATATTCCTGAAGAATTTGACAAGTTCAATCTCATCATCATTCAGCGTTCCGTAGAAATTAACGGATTCGGCTACCATAATCTTTTCATCCGGTATAAATCTGTTCACAGACATATTTAAGGCATGGGCTATCTGGGAAAGCCGCGATATGCTGAGTTCGCTTAGTCCGTTCTCATATTTCTGTACCTGCTGATAAGAGACACCGATTCTCTCAGCCAACTGCATCTGTGATAATCCGGCTATCTTCCGGGATATTTTTATCAGATCCCCGATATTCTTTCTATCCGCTCTTTTTTCCATTCAGGTAAGATAATTGTGCTTTTTAGATAAAGAAAAGTCTATAAATCAGAAGTTGCAGTAAGCATTGACAATACAACCTAAAGTAGTAAATAATATACCATCCATGCAAATAGATGGAAGAAATATCCTTATAGTTGACGATGATACATCTATCCGTGATTCGCTGAAAGAATTTCTGAGCCTTCTCGGATATAATGTGGAGTGTGCCGGTAATGCCGAAGAGGCAATGGCATCAATAAGAATGGTGTCTTACGACGTTATCATAACGGATTATATAATGCCCGGGATGAACGGATTGGAGCTTGTAAAAAAGATCAGGGGACGGGGATTAACACCGATAATAATAGGTATCAGCGGCACCGGCAATGAAAAGGATTTTTTGGCTGCAGGGGCGAACATTTTTATAAATAAGCCCCTTTCATTTAAAAGACTGCAAAATGTACTGGAAGTTACTTCGAGGTTCTGATGGATTTAAGAAGTTTTGCCTGTGTGGTTACTGCCGTGCCCACCTCACCGACAACGATTCCGGCTGCATGATTAGCGATTAAAGCAGCCTCTTTCATCGTCGCTCCTGATGCGTAGGCAAGCGTAAATACGGCAACAACCGTATCGCCGGCACCGGTTACGTCAAAAACATGCCGTGCAACAGTTGGGATATGAGTCACGCTTCCTTTTTCGAATAGGCTCATACCTTCTTCACCACGCGTTATGAGAACCGCCTTGCATGGAAGTTTTCTAAGAAGGGTTTTACCGGCTTTAATAAGGGATCTTTCATCTTTTATCTCTATGCCCGAACCGTGGGATGCCTCTATAAGATTCGGTGTTATCAATGAAACGCCCTTATAGCAGTGGAAGTGTCCTGTCTTAGGGTCAACGGAAATAAATTTATCTCCGGATTTAGACGCATTCACAACCGCCTGTACAAGCTCAGAGGAAATAACACCCTTTTTGTAGTCGGAAAGTATTACTGCGTCATGCTCCGAGACCGCCTTTTTTACAGATTCGATAAGCGATTTGAGCGTTTTTCCACTAACCTTTTTCTTATCCTCTTTGTCAAACCGTACAACTTGCTGGTTATGGGCTATTACCCTTGTCTTTACCGTCGTGGGTCTCTGGTCGCTCAATATCCGGTAGTCTATACCCTTCTCGGTGAGAAGTTTTTGCAGGGTCTCCGCTACCCTGTCCTTGCCGGCGATTCCCGTGACTGTTGCGCGTCCTTCGAGACTGACAATGTTCGATGCCACATTACAGGCCCCACCGAGTAAAAAGTTTTCGCCTGTGACCTCTACTATCGGGACGGGTGCCTCGGGCGATATCCTATTGACCTTGCCCCATATATATTGGTCGAGAACGAGATCTCCGATTACAAGTATCTTTTTATTCTTGAAATTTTTAAATATCTTCGTGCAATCCATATTAAAGGATAAAATATCCATTGCCAAAAATTCAACCGGCCTTCCCGATCTTTTGTTTGTGTTCTATCTTTGTTTCAGAGACAACTTCAAAAAATTCTGTTAGCTAAAATTTAAAAGTGAACTGTTTACGAATTAAAAGTGAACACCTGAATATAGTGAATGTCACATTATTTGTCATTCCCGCAGTCAGTAAGCGGGAATCCAGACATTAAGTAATATACTGGATGCCCGATTAAGAACTTCGGGCATGACGCAATTATACCAAGTAATGTTACTAAGAACTAACATAACAAAGCCTCAAAGCGGTCATTCCGGCTTGTCCGGAATCCTTCTTTGTTTACAGAAAGATTCCCGACGCGCTTCGCTTGCGGGAATGACGAGCGTGTGGCTTTACGTATGTATTCCTTAGTAATATCCATTTTCTTAGAAAAAGAGTAGTTCACTTTTAATTTTTAATTGACACAACTGCAAAAAAGACTTGACAGGAGTCATATCTTTATGGTATTGATATTAATTATCAACATCAAATATATGGAGGTCTGCATTGGGTGCAGGTAAGGCGAGAGAAATATTCTTCGCTTACATAAAGGATAAGGGATTGAGAAATACGAAACAGAGAGAAGAGATTCTCGATGCATTCCTGTCGGCAGGTAAACATATTACTGTAGACGACCTCTACAATATCTTAAAAAAGACGGATCAGGCCATAGGGTATGCAACGGTACATCGTAATTTAAAATTGATGTGCGAATGTGGTCTGGCCGATGAGATTAAGGTAGGCTCTAACAAGACAAGGTTCGAGCAAAAATACGGCCATGAGCATCATGATCATCTTATCTGCCTGAAGTGCGGTAGATTCATTGAGGTCCATGACGACAAGATCGAAAGACTTCAGGAAAAACTTTCAGAGGCAAATGATTTTGTTGCTCAAAGACATAAATTAGAGATATACGGTCTGTGTAAGAAGTGTAGATAATTTTTTTGTTCATTAATTGATAATGAATATCAATATTGTAAAGGAGGAAGCAATGAAGTTTCAGGGTCTAAGATTCAAAGTAAAAGGGTTAAGGGTGAGGGTTCTTGCGTTTTCTCTGCTATTCACTATTCACTTTTCACTATTCACTTTTCACTATTCACCGTCTCTCATGCCGCTCATCCTTTGATCACGGACGACACGGGTACGCAGGGGAAGGGAAAGTTCCAGATTGAGGTAAACAGCGAGTATGGCTATGGCACCGCTCGGGCTTTTAAGCAGAGGTGAAAAGGCTGAGATTGTAGAGATAAAGGGACAGGTTGATTACGGTCATCGAACCGGAAAAAATCATTTATGCCATGCAGAGGATATGGGATTGCGAATCGGTAAATTGGTTGAGATGCTTAACAACGAAGGACGTGGTCCTATCCTTTTAAAAGTGGATGAATCGAGGATTGCCCTGAGCAGAGGCATGGCAATGAAGATAATGGTGAAAAGACAGTGAAGTATCAAAGTATCACAGTATCAGAGTGTCAGAGTCTTTGAACTTTGATACTTTGACGCTTTTTGGAGGTCTTAAAATGATATGCGATGCTCAATGCACAAAGACTTGTATTTATCTATCTATAGTCCTTCTTATTGCAAGCGTCGGCTATGAACTTACGGGTATAGGCATGCTGGATTCACTCGGTGCGGTAGGGATAGCTATTATTTCTTACAGAGAAGGACGGGAGGCCTTCGAAAAAGCAAAAGACAATATTGCGTGCAGTTGCCGGGGTAAATGCCAATCATAAGTATGACCCGTCAATAAATGTATCTCTTGTAAAAATCGTCTATGCTCCTGTAAAATTACCTGAAAAGTAAAAAATTTCTGGAGGTTATCCGATAAATGGAAAAGTTAATCTTATTTTCATTAGTAGTGTCTGCACTGATATTTTCAGGCTGTCAGAAGAAGGAGGATGCAATTAAGATCGGTGTGGCAGGCCCTATGACCGGGGACCAGGCAAAGATGGGAACGGATTTCAAGAACGGCATCACACTCGCAGTTGAAGAATGGAATTCGAAGGGCGGCGTGCTCGGCAAAAAGATCATTGCACTGGTAGAGGATGACCAGCATGACCCGAAACAGGCGGTTTCCGTGGCGAATAAACTGGTAAATGCAGGTGCAGCAGGCGTAATCGGGCATTTCAATTCAAGCTGCTCAATACCTGCGTCTGATGTTTATAACCGTGCAGGTATTCCGATGATAACCCCGGCCTCAACAAATCCCCAGCTTACGGAAAAAGGATACAGTGGTGTTTTTAGGGTATGCGGAAGGGATGATCAACAGGGCAAGGTAGGGGCCGAATTCGTAATAAATAACCTGAAGCTGAAAAAGATAGCAGTAATACATGATAAGACAACATACGGCCAGGGGCTTGCCGATGAATTTAAAAAGTTCGTCAAAAAAAATATTGATATTGTTTATTACAGCGGCATTATCCAGGGAGACAAAGATTTCAAGACCGTTCTAACCTCGATTAAAGAAAAGAAGCCGGAACTAATTTACTTCGGAGGAATATATCCCGAGGCAGGCTTGCTTGTAAAACAGGCGAGGGAACTAGGACTCGACATACCATTTATGAGCGGTGACGGCACCATAGATCCCAAGTTTATAGAGATTGCAGGGGCAAAGGCGGCAGAAGGGACATATCTTACCTTTAGCCCTGATGCAAAAAAGATTTCAACGGCAAAGAAATTCGTAGAGGATTATGAAAAGAAGTTCGAGGAGATAGGACCTTATTCCATATATGCGTATGATGCAACTAATATCATGCTTTCGGCCATAAAGGAAGCCGCTACAACTAATGGGAAAGCCGTTATTGAAAAACTTCACTCAATGGAATTCGGTGGAGCACTCGGTAAAATAAAGTTCGATAAAAAAGGTGATGTGACCGTAGCTCCTTATGTCGTGTGGACTACAAAGGACGGGAAGTTCGAGGAGTTCTGGAAACCGTAGGATTGTCTACCGTGAAGAATAAAAAGGGCAAGGTATATCTTGTTGGCGCCGGACCGGGCGATATTGGTCTGATTACCGTGAAGGGGTTGAAATGTCTCCAGAAAGCGGACGTCGTTATCTATGACTTCCATCTGAATGCACAGGTCTTAAATTACATTAGCCACGATGCAGAGTTTATATACGCGGGCAAGCGGGGAGGTCATCATACCATGACACAGGATGAGATTAATAGTGTCCTTGTCGAAAAGGCTACGGAGGGAAAAACCGTATGCAGGTTAAAAGGCGGCGATCCGTTTGTATTCGGAAGGGGCGGCGAAGAGGCAGAAGCTCTTGCTAAAGAAGATATCGAGTTTGAGGTCGTTCCAGGTGTAAGCTCTGCAGTTGCAGCACCTGCCTACGCAGGGATACCGATTACACATAGATTGTATTCTTCGTGTTAAGTTTTTCATGAAGAGGTTCATCGAAAGGGATAAAGATATCAGGGATTTGAAGGGGATAAAGGTCTGCGCAATCGGGTCAAAGACAGGGGCGGAGATTAGAAAATATGGTATGAAAGTAGACTTAATGCCCGATGAATTCAATGCGGAAGGACTGATAGAAGCGTTTATAAAAAACAGGATACAGGATTCAGGATACAGGATTCAGGATAAAAAAAATCATGTATCATGTATCGTGCATCATGAATCAATCTCGCAAACCTCGAATCCGGATATTTTCAAAGGAATGAGATTTCTATTGCCCCGGGCTGAAAAGGCGAGGGAGATATTTCCTGAAAAGGTCAGAGAACTCGGAGGAGAGATTGACGTCCCTGTTGCCTATCGTGCAATTAAACCTGAGAAGCATGGGAAGAGGTTAAAAAGATTTTTAAAAGAAGGGCGGATATCCGTAGCAACATTTACGAGTGCTGCAACATTCAATAACTTCAGAGAGATGATCGGAGAGGATGCCGATGATCTGCTTGAGGATGTAGCAATCGCAGTTATCGGTCCTGTAACTGCCAGGGCAGTCGAGAAAGCAGGGCTTAAGGTTCATATAATGCCGATTAATGCAACCATCGAGGCAATGGTGGAGGAGATAATAAAATGGGGGAAAAGAAAAGGGACATCATAATTTTCCATCAATAATGAAAATTGTCCTTGCAACGAGAAACAAGAAAAAGATCGAAGAAATAAGGCGTATCGTTGAAGGCATGCCGATTACAATTTATACCCTCGATGACTTCCCGGATTGCCCGGAGGTTATCGAGGACGGCAAGACCTTTGAAGAAAATGCCGTTAAGAAGGCTATTGCAGTGTCAAAGCATGCCGGAATGCCCGCACTGTCCGATGATTCCGGACTCGAGGTTGATGCTCTGAATAAAGCACCTGGAGTTTTATCCGCCCGCTATGCAGGGGAAGAAGCGGATGACAGGAAGAATGTAGAAAAGCTTTTACGTGAAATGATTAATAAGGAAGATCGCACAGCACGTTTTGTCTGCTGTATTACACTGGCCTTCCCTCACGGTGAGATAAAGACATTTATGGGATACTGCGAAGGCAGGATCGGGGAAAAGCCAAAGGGGTCGAATGGGTTCGGCTATGATCCTGTTTTTTATCCTGAAGGGTATAACAGGACATTTGCAGAAATAGGTGATGAAGAAAAGGACGCCCTTAGCCATCGGGGTACAGCATTGAGAAAACTGCATCAATTCCTGAAAACATATGGATAAGTATCTCCAAAGACTTGCCGGAATTTATAAGGCGATAGACGCTGCTTATAACGAAGCACTAAGATATTATAATTTCACCTGTAATGACTGCACCGATAATTGCTGCGTCACAAAGTTTCACCACCATACCTTGATAGAGGAATATTACCTTGCAGAAGGATTTAGAAAGCTTGACGAAGATAAAAAGAGAGCTATTATTGATCGGGCAAAGGATGTTGTAGGAATACACAATTCCTCTGCAGAAGACGTAAGGGTTATGTGCCCGCTTAATGAAACCGGGCTTTGTATCTTGTATGAATATCGCCCTATGATATGCAGGATTCATGGAGTACCGTATGAACTTTTTAGAAATATGCGGCTGGAATATGGTGAAGGATGTTACAGGTTTATTACTGAAAAGACGGACATGGAAAAAACCTGTAAGATCAAGCGTACCGGATTTTACTTCGATATTGCAATGCTCGAAAAAGAGGTAAGAGAGAAACTTGGATTTAGCGGAAGATGCAAGAAGACTACTGCAGAGATGATACTGGATATTGTCCGCAGGCTTTGATACCTCCGAATTACCTTTAAATTTTCCTCAGGGTTTCTCATTTATTTAAAATCAATGGAACAATTCAAAAGATTCAATTAGGCAACAATGGGCGAGAAAATAGATTCATAACTTTAGACAGACGACAGAAACATTTTCGGAGAGACTATTTTAAGCCTGTTCATACCACGGGATTTCAATTCCTGTACAGGAATTTCAAGGAGATCCTTGTCCCCGGTCAGGAGAAAATCGGCCTTTACTCTGAGGCAGAGATTCAAATAGGCATTATCTTTTTTATCCCGTGAGATCTCTATTCTTTTCATAGGGACAACCTCTTTTGAATCAGAAAGCAGGCTCGAAATTATAGAGCGAAGACGCCTGAGTTTAATGCCGTCAAGTTTATCCTCAAGTTCGTTCACAAGAGTAAACAACTCCAGCTTAATGTCGCGAGAAACATAAATATCGCATGTCCTCATTGCAGTCAGAAAAGCCTTTCTCGGTATGCCTCCAAATAATGCCGATACAATAACGTTTGCATCTATCACAACCTTAGGCATAGATTTTCTCTCTCACCTTTTCGAGAGTTCTCAGGACATCTCGCTCTTTTATCCCGATGTCTCTAAGCAGGGTTCCCGCTTCCTCAAGCAATGCATCGGCAATAGCTGCCTTATCTTTAAAAGAAAGCATCAGACCAACGGGTTTACCGCGCCGGGTGATTATGACCCTTTCTCCTTTTTCAACGTCATCCCTGAGAAGCCTTGTCGCAGAGGAACTGAACTCGCGGATATTAACAAATTTCATACAGCCCACCTCCTTTAAAATGTCAGTGCAATTATACTAACATGTTTAATATGAAAATAAAAGACACCGGAAAATAAGGCAGGATTGGAGATTTGCGACAAATGCAAAAAATTTAGACATGAAAAAATCCTACCACTATCGAAAATAAATATGCTATACTTTATACCATGCGTAACATGAAATTTCAAATTTCAAATTTCAAATTTCAAAATTGTGGAATTTTGTCGCTATTTGTTTTCACAGGTCTTTTATTATGCCTTACGAACTCTGTCGTATATGCCGGCAAAAAGGCGGTATCGAAAAAACAGAGGTTGCATATACAGAAGAAAAATCATGATTGTGCAAAGTGTCATCAGTTGTCTAAAGACGAAGCACTAAAGGTGCTAAAGGAAGATATGACCATCCCCGATGTAAAGGTCATTGAAGTGCGACCCGGTCCCGTTAAAGGGTTCTGGGAGGTTGCCTTTGAGGCAGAGTCTCGGAAGGTAATCGGGTATCTCGATTTCTCAAAACAACATATTATATTCGGCAACCTATTAAATATAAAGACCAGAGCAAACCTTACGGGCGAGAGACTTCAGGATATTAATAGGGTTGACGTATCCGGCATACCTCTCGATGACGCCCTTGTGATGGGTGACAAAGACGCCAAACATAAAATTATAGTCTTCGACGACCCGGATTGACCATTCTGCGGCAAACTTCATCAGGAGATGAAGAAGGTTATAGAAAAAAGGAAAGACATTGCCTTTTACATTAAACTGTATCCTCTGCCGATGCACAAAGATGCGTATGAGAAATCGAAGGCGATAGCCTGTGAAAAATCCCTTGCGCTCCTTGAGGATGCCTTTGAGAAAAAACCGATTCCGAAACCTAAATGCGAGACAACGGTACTCGACGAAAATATAAAACTTGCCCAGAAGCTCGGGATTACAGGAACTCCTGCAATTATATTCCCTGACGGCATCCTTATACCGGGGTATAAGGATGCGGATTCTCTTATTCAGATGATTGATAAGGGGCGGTCAATCACCAAACCTTGACTACATCACTCCCAAAAATATAAACTATCGTACCCTGCTTGAAAAATATACTGTATCTTAATTTTTCAAAGGGTTCACTTAAATCCTCAGGAGGTTTTCATGTTGAAACGTTACCTTTTAGCACCAGGGCCGACCCCTGTACCTTCGGAAGCATTATTGGCCATGGCAATGCCTATAATACATCACAGGTCGCCGGATTTTCTACCTGTTCTGGATGCAGCGAAGAAGGGACTCCAATGGCTTTATCAGACGAAAAACGATGTCCTGATTTTATGTTCGACAGGTACTGGCGGAATGGTAGGTGCAGTAAATAATTTCTTTAGCCCCGGAGATAAAGTTATTACCATAAACGGCGGCAAATTCGGAGAAAGGTGGACAAAGATATGCAAGGCATACGGCCTTAATACCGATGAGATGGTTGTCGAATGGGGTTATGCAGTCAAATCTGAGATTGTAGAGGAGAAATTAAAGAAAGATACTTCCATTAAAGGTATATTTGTGCAGGCATCCGAGACGTCAACCGGTGTTTACCACGACATCGAAGCACTTGCAAGAATCGTTAAAAAATATGAGAATACAATCCTCATCGTTGATGCGATATCCGCACTTGTTGCCCATGATCTTAAAATGGATGCATGGGGAATAGATATAATGATAGGTGGTTCCCAGAAAGGTGTGATGCTTCCTCCGGGACTTGCATTTGTAGGGATAAGCGAGAAGGCATGGAAATTTGCAGAGAGATCAAAATGTCCGAGGTTTTATTTTAACTTTAAAAAAGAGCGTGAGAACCTTGCAAAGAACCAGACCAATTTCACATCTCCCGTTACATTGATAATAGGCCTGAATGAATGTATCAAGATGCTCCGGAAAGAGGGCATTGAAAATGTTTTCAGTCGCCATGAAAGACTGGCGGATGCAACGAGAAAGGCGATGCTGGCAATCGGTCTTGAACTTTTTCCGAAGGAATCTCCCAGCAATGCAGTGACGGCGGTATGCGCCCCTTCAGGGATCGACGGACAGGAAATATATAAGAATCTCAGGGAGAAATACGGTATAACGGCAGCCGGCGGCCAGGACCACGTAAAGGGCAAGATATTCAGGATTGCACACCTCGGCTATGCAGACACATTCGACGTCATAACTGCGGTTGCAGGCGTTGAGATGGTTCTAAGGGGAATGGGACATCCCGTAAAACTCGGGTCAGGTGTTGCAGTCGCAGAAGAACTGTTGTTGAAATAGTAAATATTATTCATAAACTCTTACTAAGATTGGCTCTAAATCTTATCCATGTAAATTTATTAATTTTTCAATACCCCACAGTCTCTGCTGTGGGGTGTCCTTATATTCCCCCTTTGGCAAAGGGGGATGAAGGGGGATTTTTGAATAAATAAATTTTCAATAAATCTCCCCTAACCCCTCTTGGCCAAAGAGGGGGTCAGAAGGATTCCCGACAAGCGAGAATGACAAAGTACGATTTATTTTTTTGATACCCCGCCGTCTCTGCGGCGGGGAGGTTCATCAATACAAAATTATCATTTTAAATTTGGAATGATAATTGGTAATTTTACAATTTGAAATTTGATATTTGTATTATCGATGATTTTTTTTGATAAAAGCCTCTATGG
>JACQXD010000005.1 GCA_016208875.1 Nitrospirota bacterium | reverse complement strand
TGGATGCCCTTATTTTAAGGGACGAGGTTATGGAGCTTTATCGCTAATTTTTCGTTTCTTTAGTAACTTTTCAAAAACTTGGAAATAGTGTAAGTTATTACAAGAATTGACTATGGGGAAAGTCGAGCTTGATACGACGAAAGGCCTTTAGGGGACGTTGCCAACTTAAACAACATATGGTAAGATGATGTCATGCCGAGACAGGCGAGACTTGATGCCGCAGGGGTGCTGCACCATGTAATGGCCAGAGGAATAGAGCAAGGGCTGATATTCCGGGATGACCACGATAGAGAAGACTTTGTTCGTCGATTATCGGAACTTGCATCGAAGCAGGCATGGACCGTATACGCTTGGGCCTTAATCCCCAATCATTTCCATGTCCTTGTCAGAACAGCGAAAGTACCTTTATCACGAAACATGAGAGCATTGATGAGCGGCTATGCCGGATACTTCAACCGTCGTCATAACAGACAGGGGCACGTATTTCAAAACCGGTATAAGTCGATAGTCTGCGAGGAAGATACTTACTTCCTCGAATTAGTGCGATACTTGCATCTAAACCCGCTCCGGGCATGCATTACAAAGGACTTATATGAACTTGACAGCTATAAATATACTGGCCACTCGGCTATAGTCGGCACTGTTGAGCGAAAGTGGCAGGCTACGGATGATGTACTCGTGCGATTCAGTGACAATCGCAGGATTGCGAGACGGCTATATTGTGAGTTTGTAGAGGCTGGAGTCGGACAAGGGCGAAGGCGCGAACTTGTCGGGGGAGGACTACTACGCAGTTGCGGCGGATGGGAAGGGGTAATGGACCTCAGAAGGGGGCGGGAGAAATATCGATCAGATGAACGAGTATTGGGCTCAACATCGTTCATTGAAGAAATAGTAAAAGAGGCGGAAAGGCAGGAGGAAGGGAAAAACAGACAGGTGAGTCTTAGCGCCCTCATGGGCCGTATTTCCATGGATATGGGGATAGGCAGGGACTCGATGACCGGGAGAGGAAGAAACAGGAAAGTGACGAGAGCGCGGGCAGCCCTGGCATATACATGGGTAAAATATCTTGGCAGAAGCGGACATGAATTGGCGAGGGCTCTTGGCGTGTCTCCGCAGGCTCTATATGCGTCGTCGAGCCGCATTGAATCGCGCGATGTGATCCACGCAGACGATTTAGACCGCTGGTGTGCATGATAAGTTGCTTAAGTTGGCAACGTCCCGTATTTCGCGCGATCATCCTTGCCAACTTCCCCCTTCTTTCATGTATCGGTTGATTTCATTGTTTACATACAAAGGTGAGATAGTTCTTGATCCATTCAATGGCGTAGGAACTACGACTTTAACGGCAAGAGAATTGAATAGACGATATATCGGCATTGAACTTTCAGAGTATTACTACAAGCTTGCATCTGAGAGACATAGCGAATTGGAATTCGGTATAGATCCATTCCGGAAGAATGGTGATACTCCCAAAGCAAAGAATAGCCCTGTGGAGAGATTGAAAAAGCAAAAGTATCAGGTCAGCAAGAAGGTGCTTCAACTTGAAGTAAAAAATATATCTAAACAACTTGGTCGAATGCCCACAAGAGATGACGTTGCAAAACTCAGTAAATTTCCCATTAATTATTTTGATGAATACTTTATTAGCTGGGGAGAGGTTACAGCAGCGGCAAGAACAACTGGCATGTCTGAATTTAAAAAGGGAAATGAAACGACTTACAAACTTCCTGATGAAATGCAGTTAAGCTTAATCAAAGAACGTTCTAATTTGTACCTCAAGAAAAGCAAGAGACACGGCATAAAAAAGATTGAATAATCGGGTAAAGGCCGGTGATTAACCGCCTCTCCCCACAATACCCATCTTCTTGCCCGCAATGGGCGTTTCACAGACCCTTCGACAAGCTCAGGGTGACAAATTGACATGGTGAGCCTATGCCGCAAATCCCTGAAATCCGTGCACTTTTCAAAAACTTGAAAATAGTGTAAGTTATTACAAGAATTGACTATGGGGAAAGTCGAGCTTGAGTCGGCTAACATACAAATACGGATATTATCGGAACGGTAGGTGGACTAACATCGGATTTCCGTTGTTAGTACCATTAATGGATTAATAACTGGTTATCCAATATGATTATCGAAAATAAAAATGTAAGGCAAATCGAGAATGAAAACCGTAGACGGTGGTTTTCAGATGAATATTTTGACCTAATATTATGGGAAGATAAAAACGGCAACATATTAAAGTTTGAACTCTGTTATGGCAAAGGTGCAGGTGAGCATGTATTAACTTGGGCTCAACCTGCCAATCACTTGCATCTTAAAGTTGATGACGGCGAAGGTCGTTCGGGGAGATACAAGATGACCCCTGTATTTTTAGCTGACGGCTATTTTGACAAAGATGCCCTTGCAGCCAAATTTATTAAAGCCAGCACAACCATAGATCAGAAAATAGCGACCTTTATTCATAGTAAAATTATGGACTATAAGAATAATAAAGGATAACGAAGCGTTCCGCGCCGACCGCTACGCGGCGTGTGAACTCGTCGTTCGGTGACAAAATATGATGAAATTGAAAAATCTAGGTTTTGATCAATGGTTTGAAACACATTTAATCAAGGCTCGATGTTGATTGATACGCCCGGAATGCGAGAGATAGGTCTTCTTGGTGTCGGCGATGGGGTTAATCAGGGCTTTGAAGACATTATTGAACTTTCCGAGAAATGTCGCTATACAAATTGCAGCCACACACAGGAACCTAACTGCTCGAACTCAAAAACCATCTCTTCCCTGCGAAGACCGTAAGCTTCGTCAGCCGGTATCCTGATAGTTTTAGATTCACCGACATCCATACCGATAACGCCCTGCTCAAATGCCTTTAACAACTTTCCGTCACCTACCTTGAATTCCAACGGGGTACTATCTTTCGAGGTATCGAATATTGTGCCGTCTTCGAGCCTTCCAGTGTACTGAACCCTAACTGTATCCCCTTCTTTAACCGCAGCCATTAAAACTCCTCCTTTAGTTAAGCAATCCTCTTTTTTTGAGATGTTCGATTATAATCTTTACGCTCTTATCAATGCTCAGTATATCGGTCTCTACCGTCAACTCCGGGTTATCCGGTACCTCATACGGATCCGAGATACCGGTAAAGTTCGGTATCTCACCCCTGCGGGCCTTTTTATACAATCCCTTTGGGTCCCTCTCCTCGCATACGCATATATCACATTTCAGATAAGTCTCTATGAACTCTCCTTCATTGAATAACTGTCTGATCATCAGACGATCCGATTTGTAAGGAGATATAAATGCAGCTATCGTAATTATCCCGGTATTTACGAGAAGTTTTGCAACCTCCCCGACTCTCCGTAGATTCTCTTTCCTATCCGTTGCGGAAAAACCGAGGTCTTTATTCAACCCGTGTCTTACATTATCGCCGTCGAGGATAACGGTCCTTATATTATTCCGGAATAGATAGTGCTCGAGCTCATTTGCAATCGTAGATTTTCCAGAGGCTGAAAGCCCTGTAATCCAGATGAGTGCCGACTTATGATTATTCAAAAGCCATCTGTCTTCTTTGTTTATTTTTCCCTTATGCCATACAACGTTTTTAGCCATTACCGATCTATCTCCGCTGTCTATATAACGATTTATCCGCTACTGCCGCCATCTTTTCCATATCGAGACTTCCGCCGAGAAACCTGTTTATAACCTTTGCGTTCTCTATAGGGTTTTCGATAAGATCGGTATAACTCATATAAATGACCTCGATATTTTTCTGCCCGATAAGCCACTCCTCTATCTCGTCGAGCTGCCTCTTGAATAATTTTCCCATCATCTCATCGTCGTCACCGCCGCCGACAATGCCCTTTCTTACCAGCATCTTTTTCTGAGAGGCCAGCACCTCCTCCATCTTTCTTCTCATAAAAATAATCTTATAATTTCTATCGCGTGGAAGTTCATAGAGCAGTAAATAGACCATCTTGACTGCCTTGCCCAGTGTACCGTCAATCCATGATGTATCCTCTTTTATTTTTTTAACCTTCTCAAATTCATAATAGCCTTTAGGGTTATCCTCATCAGGCCTTCTGATGTTATCTACTACAAGCTCTAAGCCCCCGGCCTCGAGCATCTTCATCATCATCGAGGTTCCCGACCTCGGTAGTCCTGATACTATCGTTATATAATTATCCACTTTTTATTCTCCATTCTCCGGTACATTTCAATTTGCAGAAAGATCAATATGCCTTCCTTCGCATATAAAATATTCATTTCTCAAATCCCTTTTGTTATAAGAAAGGGGTTTTTTATCTTTCACCGATATAACCCTGCCCCCGGTTTGTTCTACAATACATTGCCCTGCTGCGGTATCCCATTCCATTGTCGGCCCAAATCTCGGGTAGATATCAGCCTTCCTTTCTCCCACGAGACAAAATTTCAATGAGCTTCCGGCAGAAATAAAGTCTACCTCTTTATATTTTTTTTTCAAGTCTTCTACAAAGGCTTCCAGTTCAGTTGTCGCATGGGAACGACTGCCGACTACGGAAATAGAACCCGGAATTCTCGAACCCGAATCCTCAATCGGAAGTTTCAGTGAATCCTTAAGGATCATATTCAGAGATTCCCCCGGATTATCAGTCAATGATTTAGAGGCAGACATTAATGACCCGCCGGTTAATTTATATGCCCCCGTACCCTTTGCTGCAAAATATAAGGTCTCTCTTACCGGTACATAAACAACTCCCATGATAGGACTGTTTTTGTGTATTAAAGCTATATTCACGGTAAACTCGCCGTTCCTCTTTATAAATTCCTTAGTCCCGTCGAGCGGGTCAACGAGCCAGAAATACTCCCACTCTTTACGTTCCTCGTAAGATACGTCCTTGCCTTCCTCGCTGAGTACGGGGAACTTTTCAATCCCTGAATTTTCAAGGCATCCCTTGATAACCTCATGGGATTGCCTGTCCGCAACGGTCAGCGGCGAATTATCATCCTTATACTCTATCTCATAATCCGATCCGTAAATCTTCATAATAGCATCGCCGGCTTCCTTTGCAGCCAAAATAGCGGTGATAAAAAGATTTGCGGCGGATTTATCTATGACTATAATTGTCCTTCTCGAATACATTTACCGATAGATTATAATAACCGTATTCGCCTCAGATTATCAACATAACGGATGTCCCGAATATATGACTTGTATTCTCTGGTCATAGATAAACAAGTTGACCTATTGAAGAATAAAGTGGAGCTGATCGGGATCGAACCGACGACCTCTTGAATGCCATCCGCTTAAAAACGATTTCTGCTAAGTGGGTGTTTGGTCTGGATATTTAGTTAACTTCTTGGATTGAAAAGATAAATTATCTCTCTGTACTTTCCGATATTTTCTGTAGATTATGTAAAATCAGATGCTTTCTGCTACAATTTTACTACAGATGTTCAGGTTAATTTTTGGATTTATATTCTTAAAAGTACCCGATTTTTAAAGCCTCATCTTCATTTGGGCCTTCATTTGTTAACGTATTTTTAATATGGGCAATGAACCGTTTAAGTCCATCTATGTGAATAGGATTTTTAAGAATATATTCAACATATTCTTTGCGCTTTTCTTTTCTGTTTTTGCTTACCGAATAATACTGACGAATGTTTGAATTGATACGTTTTGCTTTTCTTAGTAGAATTACTTCATCAATATCTGTAGGTGCAGTACTTAGCGGAGTCATGTCTAACCATTCTATAAGCAGAAAATATTTCGATCCCGGCACTGCTGATTTTGTATCATGTGCAGTTGCACAGGCTTCCTGAAACATAGTCTTGTCTAAATTAGTTTTACATTCAGCAGCTATATAAGCAATATTTGTATCTTCTACAACTGACTCTGAATCATTGAATTCTGACGAATGAGACGCTTTGATATATAATTTTTTACTAATGGCAAAGTCTTGATTTTTTGTTCTTATAGTAAGCCCTCCCCCTTTTTTAGGTATATCTAAACTTGAAGAAAAATAAACTGCTGAGAAAGAAGGTGTTGGGCCAACTGAAATATCGATGCTTTTAATTTCAGGTATTAAAGTAGAGTTTATAAGGAACGGCAGAAATTCTTCAATTATTGTATTGTCCAATTTTAGCTGCCCTTTTTGACGATACAGAAAATCATTTTCACTGTCGAAAATCGTATCTATCTCTATAAAATTTTTATATTTATTTAGGTTTTCAATTAATTTATTCAACATCGTGTCCACAGACTTCTCGGATTCCATTATAGAAAGACAATTCTTGCGCCATTTCTTATATTCCTCTATTGCTTCTTTAATCCTCTGCTTATCGCTTGTCGGTAATTTATCGTTATTAAGCGTAGCCAAAAGTTTTTCAAAATGTGGGGTGGCAAGAGGCATAATTTTCCTCCTTATCTTTAGTGTTCAAAAATTAAATTAGTACTTGGTAAGTATATAGGTGATGGTTTGATTTCGTCAATTTTTGTTATTGCAATTTCTATATCGGAAATTGATGTTACGGGTGCATATTGAAGGGCTGTAAGAAGAGTCTCTCTCGCAATTTTTTTTGCATCCTCAATTGCTTCTTGCTTACCTACGCGATTAGGCTGACTCACAAAATGAATAATGTCTTCACATATTGTTTGGCCAAATTTATTTTTAAATGCTCTTTCTTGGCGTTTATCAACTCTCAGCCCAATGCATTGGGCTCCAAGAGCCGCAATGATTTGTCCATTATAAAAAGGGGTCATCCGGACGTTTGACTCTCTGCCTACAATAAAAATAATGCGGCCATTTGTCCTGACTAACCGCGATAGTTCAGCGAGGCTCTGTGCAATGTCTATGCAATATTCAATTACTGTTAAAAAACGATTTCCACGGTTTTTCCTGTTAGAGCCAAACTCAGACTTAGCTACTGAAAGAACATCCCATCCTAATGCTTCAACGGATTCTCTATAATTTTGATGATAATTAAAAACATTGATGTAGGGTGGGGATGTTATTACAAGATCAATACTATTGTCTTCAAACGGAATATCCCGCGCATCGCGATTGAAAGCATTAATCTTGTGTTCGCTGTAGGGCAAATATATGACAATGTTTTTAAGTTTTTCATAGGTAGCAAAAATCTTTTTTATAGTAAGATCTCTTCTGTAAAAATCTAGAAGAATTATAAGAGCTTCAAAGAGTTCTCGCTCAGCAACACCTTGAGTTAATTTTAATGCGTCTATTAAAGAAGCCTTCAGCGTTTGATGAGAACATTGGATTCTCATCAATGTATAAGATTCCAATGTTTTATTAAGTATTAGCTCCAAAGATTTGATGATTTTTTGGCGTTCTATTTTATTATAATTAATCAACCGATATGTCCTTGCCAGCTTGTAGGCGGCTGGGTTTATCTCTGTTCCAAATGCCTCTAAGTTTAAGAGTCCAGCCTCGTAAAGTATAGTACCGCTACCAAGAAAGGGGTCGAGAATAATGCTTGCCTTTGATGCATAGGTTGATAGAAGTATCTCGATAAGCTGCGGCGAAAATTGACCGTTCCATGGAAATATATTGCACCTTTTTTTGGTTTCAATATTAAGTAGCTTCTGCTGAATATCTGCTGTATTAAGTGGTACCGAGTGAAAAATATTATTATAAGCTATCGATGTTTGGGAACGAGTTTTTTCTGGTAAATATTCTTTTGCAGTTATCATCCATGATATTTTATCATATAACGTATTATATTTTAGTCAATAATTTTAGTGTTTGGAGGGTGCATGAAATACTGGCTTGTTGTGTCAACGCCTGAAAATTTCAGGATTACGAGAGATACCCTTAATTTTAAGCTGCTCGGCTTATCGAATCGGTATAGAGAAAAAGTTTATCGAATGAATATAGGCGATAAAATAATATTTTACATATCGAAAATAAAAAAATTTGGAGCTATCGCTTGTGTAAACGGTACTTCGTATAGAGATAAAAATGAAATTTGGCTTGCTGAAAAAGAAAAATTTCCGTTGCGAATACCTGTGGAGAATGAGCTCTTACTGACTGATGCAGAGTTAGAATTATTGGAAAGTCCTTTTGAGTCGCTCGAATTCATTAAACATAAAGATTCCTTAAAAAATTATTTCAGGGTAAGTGTGAGAGAAATTGGAGAAAAGGACTTTAATATTTTAAGGCAGGCTCTTTTAAAAGTAAAAAACAGGTCAGATACTCAATAGTTATCCTGCCCCCGTAAATGTCTTAACTGTTAAATTCAAGCAGCATCCGGAATAAATCTATTTAACCGGTGAAGTCTTTTATAGGGCATTGATGATAAAAAGCTACTATGTTTTAGTTCTGCGACTGGCGGGAATTTTGACGGAGGTGCAATAGCTATCTAAAATTTCCTCCTTAATTCACGTGAATTGAAATTTTTACCTTCTTTTTTGTAATGTAAACACTATGGAGATAAATGACAAAGAAAAAGTAACTCTACTTATAGAAGCTCAACAACAAAGGCATAGGGAAATAGAAAATATTCGCAATCGATAGGTGGCCTAGTGTTTAATTGCATAAATTAGCGATATATGATACAATTCTGGACAGGAGGTGTTTATGTCCAGAAAAGCGCAACAATTGCAGTGCTCTGAAGGCGAGAGGAAAGTATTGGAGGAATGGGCAAGGAGCAGAACACTGGAAGCACGTATGGTTGAGCGTGCGAAAATAATTC
>JACQXD010000102.1 GCA_016208875.1 Nitrospirota bacterium | reverse complement strand
AACACAGGTCAAAACATACAAGAAATTTAGAACTCTCGTGGAAAAATGGGTTGACCTTGCTATTGAACACTCTAAGCTCAAAATAGACTTGGCCAACCGTAATCAGCTAAAATGACTGAAAAAACTCGGTACTCTCAAGTTTTCATATTTCCATATCTTTTTTCATATAACTTTTGACATTACCTTTTAAGTCTTATATTCAAAAGCATATCAAAACCTAAACAGATGTCAAGGAATAAGTAGATATTATTTAAACCCGTCTTCTACTTCAATTTGCCTACAGCCTCTTTGATTCTCTCTACTCCCTTTTTAATGTTCTCCATCGAGGTAGCGTAAGAGAGTCTTATATAATTATCGTCTCCGAATGCATCACCCGGCACAAGGACAACATTAGCCTTTTCAAGAAGGTAAAGTGCGAGATAAGATGATGAAGATACCTTATTGCCATCCGCATATCTGCCGTATAGTTTCGATATATTCGGGAATGCATAAAAAGCCCCTGTAGGAGAAATGCAACTCACACCCGATATGGAATTAAGCTCCGATATCAGGAACTTTCTTCTCCCGTCAAATTCTGCAAGCATTGTCTTTATGAAATCCTGCGGTCCGATCAATGCCTCTATCGCCGCCTTTTGTGCTACGGAAGTCGGATTGGATGTTGACTGACTCTGTATATTCGTCATTGCCTTTATTATTTCCTTTGGCCCTGCAGTATAACCTATCCTCCACCCCGTCATAGCATATGCCTTTGAAAGACCGTTCACAACAAGCGTTCTGGATTTAATCTCGTTACCGAGCGATGCAACGCTTATATGGGCAAATCCGTCGTATGTAAGTTTCTCATATATCTCATCGGATATGACATAAAGATTATGTTTTATTACAACTTCTGCAATCGCTTCAAGGGTTTTTTTATCATAAGTTTGACCGGTGGGATTCGATGGAGAATTAAGGATTATTGCCTTTGTCTTTTTCGATACATGCGATTCCAGTACTCCGGGGTCAAGCATAAAATTATCTTTCTCGAATGTCTTTACAAAAATAGGAGCGGCATCGTTTAACAATACCTGGTCGGGATAAGAGACCCAGTATGGAGACGGGATTATAATCTCATCCCCCTCTCCGTACAATGCCTGGGCAATATTATACAGGCTGTGTTTTGCACCGCATGATACGATTACCTCATTGCGTGTATATTCAACCTTATTATCTTTTTTGAACTTCTCGATTATCGCATCTTTAAGCGGATCTATTCCACCTACAGGCGTGTATTTCGTAAAGCCGTCTTTTATCGCCCTTATAGCCGCCTCTTTTATATTTTCGGGGGTGTCGAAATCCGGCTCGCCCACACCAAAATTTACAACGTCGATACCCGACGCCTTCATTGCCTTTGCCCTTGCATCCATTGCAAGGGTGGGCGAGGGCTTTATCTTCTTTGCCCTTTCAGAAAGCATAAAAAAATCCTCCGTTCACTGCCCGATATTTTAAAACATCACAAAAGATAATGACAGGATTTAAGGCAAGAATTAAGCTTTAGAACCATTCCTCAACTTATTCAAAAGGATAGCAGATAACACAAATCTTGAACCTTCTTCTTTCCTCACTCCCTGATAAAAATCGCATGCCTCGCAATTTTTGTACTTTTGTGCAAAGCTTCCCTGAACCTCTCCCTTACAGAGAGTTCCTGCAACAATCCAGCATGCCCTGCCCGCATTATTTCCATCATGGATACCGTCAAGTTTTTTCTCTACAGTGGCAGGACATATCCCAAGATCGGCAGCACGGTTACCGCCTTCCTGTCTCCCGCAGTTTTTAACCTCCCAGCAGTTCTTTTTCAACTTCATCGGAAAAACCTCCTATATCAAATCATCTTCTAATATGATAATTTATATTTGATCGAAAGGTCAATAAATATGGGAGAATAATCTGTGATTTTGATTGTCCATGGTGGAGCAGGAGATAAAAGACCAACAAAAAATGCCATAAGAAAAATTTCAGAGTCTCTCTCATGCGGTTATGAAATGTTGAACAGAGGCGGAACTGCCGTTGATGCAGTCGCCAAATCAATAAAAATTCTTGAAGACTCCGGAATATTCAATGCCGGTACAGGAGGGAATATCCAGCTCGATGGTGTCAGAAGGTTGGATGCCTCTATTATGGATGGTAAGAGTTTGAAGGCAGGAGCTGCGATAGGTCTTGAAGGAATAAAAAATCCGATCGAAGCGGCAGGGATTATTATGAATTTGCCGCATGTGATGTTGACAAACATAGGAGCAAAGAAGATCGCAGTTGCAAATAGTCTCGAACCATTGCCCGAACCGGATGAGAAATTATTAGAGAGATTTAAAAGAATCCCCAAAAAAGAAATAAATATGCACTTGAAAAATATGTCTCCGTTCAGGGCAGCCCAATTATCTTTAATAAGGCTTCGCAGAATAGGAGGTGAGGGAGGGGTTATAGTATTGAATAAAAAAGGTCGGTTCGCAATATTGCACACGACAAAATTCATGGCCTCTGGCTGTATCGACAAAAAAGGTATTGTGGTTAAAGAGCTGTGGTCAGATAAAACGCGATGATACGCTCCCGCGTGGGGAGCGACAAAAGACATCTCGCTGGTATTCCGTAGAACAACTCGTTTCAATCCACGCTCCCGCGTGGGGAGCGACTGGGAATTGAACATGTCAAAAATGAATTAAATCAGTTTCAATCCACGCTCCCGCGTGGGGAGCGACAGTATAACTATAAATCCTTAAAAAATAAATTACTTAGCTCGCTCTTTTTGCGAACCCTTCAATGCTAAATTCAAAATCTATTCAACTGTCAAAGAACAATATAAAAAATGTCTTTATTTAAAAACATGTTGCAACCATTGCGAACCTCTATGGGAAATCATGTAATCTTCCGGTTCGCAAGTCACCCCTCACCCTACCCCTCTCCCACAAGGGGGCGAGAGAAATCTATGGTTAAACAATTAATGGTCCCTCCTGATCAATAGAAGCCTTTGCTCCAACATGTTCCACCCGATGCTTATAATTCGATCCGAGATAATAAAACCGTAAGCTGTCTTTTTCAGGATCAATTTCCGAAATCAATCTGTCTTTAAGTTTCGCCCATTGTGCAGGGTCAACAATACATTCAAATACAGAATATTGAACCCTTTGCCCGAAATCCTTACATACACGCGCAACCCTGCGCAAACGCCTCTGCCCGCCTTCTTCGGAAGTTCTAACATCATAGCTGACAATAACAAACATTTTTTCTCCAACTGCTATAGTTTCTCATTATCATCTCATTTCTCTGTGCCTTTGTGCCTTTTTCACTCTGCCCCTGTCAGTTCTTCTCACTTCCATATAAACGGCGGATAATTGTCAATGTCTCCTCGCAGATAACGAGCCATAAGCAGAGCCTGTGCATAAAAAAGTATCCCGACAGAAACCTTCTCTTTAAGAAACGGATGTTCTATCTCCTCCTGTTTACGCTTCTGATAGGCAACGAGAACCGTCTTTCTCGTATCGTCATCCATCCACACAGCACCGGATTCCTTCTTCTTAAATCCCTTCCCCTGCACCTGACAAAGATTGACTAAAGAAAGAGCAAGACGATCTGCGATATATGGCCTGAATTCTTCCATCAGGTCAAGGGCAAGACTGTATCGTCCCGGACGGTCCCTGTGCAAAAAACCTACTGCGGGATCAAGCCCGACTGATTCAAGGGCTGAACGCACATCATGCATTAAAAGGGTATAAATAAACGAGAGCAGGCAATTTACATTATCAAGCGGCGGACGCCTGTTGCGTTCGTTAAATTTGAAATCGTCCTTCTGTGATGTTATGAGATGATCAAAGACCTCAAAGTATGTATTTGCAGATTCTCCCTCTATTCCGCGCAAGATATCGAGAGAAGATTCCGCCTGAAGACATCTTATTGAACTTACGAGCTTCCGAGAAGCAAAGGTTATAGCATCATCGTCTATTTTATCCGAATGGTCTCTCAATGCCCTCTGTAGCACGGTCCGGCAGTTGGCAATCTTGCCGGTTAATATTGCACACGCAATTGAGGCAGAGGCTTTCTGGTCATCAGCACGGCGATATTGCTCTCTCCTCAGCAAAACATTTCCCGATACGGGACCCTGGACTTTAGCGAGGAAGTCGCCGTTCTCTGTTAAAAAGCTTATTGAGACACCATTCTCTGCACAAAATCCCATGAGATATGGACTACATGATACCTGACCAAAACAGACAATCCCGCCGAGTGTGTGAACCGGAAGTCGCATGGCTATTTCTCCATCAACCTTCACAACTACAGTCTCACCATCTTTCGATAGATACGCTCCCTGAGTTGTTACAAAAAGAGTATTAAGAAGCTTTTTCATTTATACCTCTGTTGTCATTACCGTCCTAACTTTTTTGCAGCTTGCGGCGTAGTCAGATAATTTTCTCTTGAAACAACCCTTTTCCCTGTCTTTTTCTCAAGGTCTTTTCTCGCCTTGCCTGCTACTTCTCCACCCTTGCGAGCCGAGTGTTTGCTTTCATGGAATCCTTTTGCATCATCCACCCGCGTTATCTCTGTTGTAGCGGCCTCGCCAAGCATTGAAAAAATAAGCTCAAGATCGGTCATATGGTCTCTCAGATTCTCGCGGTTCAATCCCTTTATCTTCTTGTGTTTGCCCGGCGTAATGCCGAAGGCAGCCTTGGCAATTTCAGCAGTTAATATCTCATATTCCCTTTTTTCTTTAACTTCCCTTTTTTTCCACTCATCCGTAAGTTCTTCCCTGATGGCAATTCCACGCATCCGTTTTTCTATCCAGTCATCCGAATACCCCTTGGCTTTATATAAAGCTCGTGTTCTCTTTGTCCCAAGTTCAGGGTCTTCTATCTCCTGAACCCGTTCATAGCCGACTTTTGCGAGCCAGCGTTTGAAGGGTTCGGCCTTTGGTGAAGGGATAGACTGAATAAGCCGGAACATCGTTTCGGTATTAGCGCAATCTGTCTCGTAAAACTTGCCATCAGCAGACTGCATTTTCAGTTGTCCGAAAAAATCGGACAACTCATTATATCCCTCATCTGACAACTTTTTCTTTAAATCACTCCAATACTTTCTCGGCCTTGCACTTCCAGTTAATACCTCAATCACATCAACGACAGAAAACCACCACTCGTTATTGTGGATTATTCTTCGGACTTCTTTCCCTCTAAAAACGGCGATATTTGATTCCAAACTCAGTCCTCCTTTTTGTCATAAACTCGCGATTTCCTCCATCGCCTTCATCAAATAACTGCTCGCCTTTCTGCTCACCTTCGGCATACACAGATTCAATAAAGAACACTGCTTGCACTTCTTTGAGTATTCAGCCTTTGGGGTGATTCCCGATTCGATAAGCTCGTGAACTTTTAGTGCTGTTTCTTCTGTCTCATCTCTCAGTTTTTCATCAAAGACAACATCCTCTCTTCGTCGCGTTTGTCCATAAAACAATGCTCCCTGCGTAATTTCGACATTAAGCATTTCCTCAAGACACATCGCCTGAGCGCAAAGTTGTACCCTGTCGCAATTATCCATTTTGGGTTTTCCTCTTTTGTATTCCACAGGAAAAGGAATCCATGTCCCGTCATTTTGTTTGTAAAACTCCACAACATCAGCCTTGCCGATAAGTCCAAGTCTAAGCGAACGCATGGGAACACCGTATTCAATTCGGATATTCCTTCTTGATTCTTTATTCGCCGTATCAACCTTGTCATGCATAATCCTGCCCTCGGCAGTAAAAAGGTTCTCGCTCCAAATTTGCTCGATGTGGATTAGGGCACACTGTCTTTCGCAGTACATGAAGTGCTGTAAGGAAGATAGTTGGATTAAGTCATCTTCAGAGTAGCTCACGGCTTCTTTCTCCCATCACGCACTTGTGATCGCACCCGATAAAGTCTTTCGGTAAACCCGCCCTCGTTTAAAAATTGTTGTTCAAGTTTTTGAAGCTGTCTCCCCAAAAGATAGCTTGCCTGATTGATCAGGCAAATAAGCGTGTTTGCAGCAACCTCAGGATCGGACAGGTCTGAAATATCCGACAATTTTTTTCTCCTCACTGCAAGAGCATCCGGTGAATCCTTGGCCCAGATGCACAAGCCTTTCTGTCGGAGAAAAGCCTGAAAGTCCAGCAGCAATTCTTCCAAACTTGTACGTGCAACGCCGGTCAATTTGAGTTCAGTCTTTTTTGAAGTTGCCGAAGCCATGCTTCCCTCAGCGATGTTTTGCACCCCGCTCCGAGCCGCCTGCACCATCTGATCATGCGTGCGAGACCTTTTGTCAATAAAGCGATCGCAAAACACCACAGTGGCATCATAGACAAGTTCCGCAGTCTGATAAGACCTCAGATTGCGGTATCCGCCATGAGGGGGGATGAGATGGGGGTGGTCTTTGTAGTCAGTCATTTAAATCCTTTCAATGGCAACATTGTTCGGATTAAATATTTCAGGCTCCAATCCTGCAAGACTTTTAAGCTTTATAGAATAATCCTCAATCTTTTTCGGGTCAGTTCCTTCATTTTTGAGATTAACGTCCAAAGACCGATGAACCTGAGCAGAAGAATATTGGCCATGTTTGACGTTGTGCTGCCACCAAAACACTGCCACGACTTCCATACTTCCAGCTGGCCGAGCGGATGATTCATCATTGTCAAAAAGATTTTTAAGAGATTCGTGTATTTCCTTTGCATCCTCATCGTTAAACCATGTTTTTGATGCAAGCTGGGGATTTATGGCACCGCAGAACTTATAAAGTCCGTGATCAACACGATGTTTCATTCCCATAGTATCTGAAGCTTTCTTTGTGCCGTCTCCTTCACCGCTGACGCTTTTTGTAATCTGTAAGCTGCTAATGCGGCTGCTAACCGGTGCTATACTGAAAGCTGGATGGACTGAAACTGGACCACGTATGCCAATAGAGATGCCTTGGCTATCCTCAGCATCTTTATCTTTCCCATAGGCAAAAACTTGTCCAAAAGAACGAACATCTATCCATTCAGAGCATACAGCTTTTATAAAACCATTCTTATTACTATTCTTTTTGTCTGTTACTTTAAACTCTTTTTCAAAATGTAATTGTCTTGCTCTCAAACTTGGATGTTCATCTACTTTGTTATCATCTGACTGAACAAATATCTTTTGTCCTGCTTCCATTAAACGATTCCTGATTTTACGTTTAATGCAAACATCGGACACCTCACCCATATTATCGTTATTTTTTCTCGGACGATTGCCATCTAACGGATCACCATTTGGATTTGCTCCGTTGACGCTAAAAATCACAGCGAAATCAATTTTGTTTTGTAACGTTTTCTCTTCTTTTGGCGCTCCCATAAATAATCCTCCTTTTAATGATCTGTTTCTGGTATTGCTTCTGGTTCTATTTCATTGGATTTACTGCTACCCTTTGGCCTGAGCACTTGACGTTGACAGTGATAGCCCAATAAAAACTCTCCACTTAATGGTTTATCATCGTTAAATTCCTCAATTGGATCAAACTTGCACATTACCTCATCCATCATGTCCTTGTAATATTTAGCACCGCCTAATCTGGCCATGTAGGGAGATAAGGAAAGATAAATCTGTCTCCATGTCGTATTAGGACGCTCGGCGAATCGCTGCATGTAACGTGCTGCATTCGTATCGCGTTTTTCTCCTGCCTTGTAGAGTGCAAGCCCTTCGAGCTGATCCGCAATTGCGAGCAGTCTGCCATATAGATAGTCTCTCGTTTTTCTATCCGGGTCTAATGCCATGCTGAAGTCCTCCTTTTCGTTTAATTTTTTATAAAGTGCGCAAGCTATGCTAAGCGTTTTATTCCATTCCCAACCCTCCATGCCTACTCGATTACATGTCCTTCTAACTGCAGATTCAACAATGTCATGCGGTATTTGCTGACCATCAATAATGCACGGCAAGAGACGTTCAACTGTCGTTTTTTTTAATTTATCGTCAGCCTTGCTTCCGTATGCAGCGTCTACGATGTCTTTTGGCGCAGGGGCACCAACAAAGCGATAATACTTTCTTTTTATCTTCTTATTTTCCTTGTCTTCAACAACCCGATAGTTGTGAATCCATGTACATGTATTATGCCAATGATCAATCCGTTTCAGAAAATCTGATCCGGTTAACTCACGATAAAACATAATAGCCATACGTCCTTGTGTTGCTGAATCCAGTCCCATAACTACTACACCGCTTGTATCTCCTAAGTCAGCCTTATAACCAGCTATTTTGTTTCTTAGTTTTATTGCAAGTTCCTGTGCAGTGGATACTCTATTAATCTCATCACTCTCAAGATTATCTTCTCCTAATATCTCAAAAGAATCATCAAGTAGCTGATGAATCTCAAAACCTGAAGTTGCCCATGCAACAATAGCCTGTTCACCATTACGACTACGGTAACCTTGGCGACTAATAAGCCATCGTAGCGCACTATGGGCTTTTTGGCTAACATCAAATCCAACCCCACAGGTCTGGTGCTTGTTATTATTTTTCGTGTCTGTGAAACGGCCTCTAAAAGTGAATCCATCCCAATCATTTGAAGATATCAGCTTTGCTTTGTCACCGTCATTACGCAACTTGGCAGGATGAAGATCGGCCATAAATAATTCTTTGCCTGTCACATAACAAAGAGATTTTTCTTTTTTTGTGTCGTAATAATAATCAATCCATTTACTCCACAGTGTTTCATCCTCCCATGTTTTAGGGCATAGATCGTCTGGCATTTCAACTTCCCATCGAATGAACGCATCTGCCTGCCAAGCATCATTCTGAAATAGGGTAAAAATAATTGGCTTGTCTTGTTTGTTGCCAACCCATTTTTTTATCAATTTGCCGTCATCTCCGGAAATTAATATTTTGGCGTCAATCAAATCTTTGACAACATTCCCTTTATTGACATAGATTAGCACTGCTTTTGCCTTTGGGTGGCTGCTCTTTGAATTACACCAAGACTTAAGATTTGAAATATAGGATTCAAAGTAAGGCTTTTTATCTCCCCCATAATCTTTATAGTCTTTTGCAATATATTGCATTTTGTCTGATAACGGATGTGGGGCATCACCGCTTGTCCGGCCACTTGAGCTTTTTTCAGTGCATGGGATTATTGTTCTCGCATCGTCTTTAGAAACTACTCTGGCTCTCTTAAAGTTTCCTTGATGGTCAAGTATAATCTCAATCTGAGCCTTATTCGTTGTGTGGCAAATCGGCAGAAGTGGCACTCCTTTTTCAGACGTGACTTTCCCGACCATTGACTCACAATTGTTATAAGTCTCATATAGTTTTTGTATCCAACTCATTTCTGTGCCTCCCACTCTTCAAAACCTTCCAGTAATCCTTCCTCCTCTAATCCGACAGACTCCGGCGGATTGGCTTTCATAGACCTGACGACTTTCCTTATAGAACATTCTTCAGGTCGGATAAAATCAATCTTGCCATCAACCATCTTAGGACGCCAGAATCGGGCATGAAGCTCATCTTTGCCAAGCTCATCAGGATAATCAAAGCCATGAAACATCAGATCAAACGCTATTTCACCATAATTATCGTAGTCACTTTTTCCATCTCCGAACCTGCATGGCTCAATATATTTACCCTCTCCAAATTTGCAAGGCTCAACATATCCCTGACATTCTCGTGATCCTAAAAATATGTCTCTCCTGCCTCCTATTTTTATCATTCGCTTGGCAACAAAAAAATGTTTGTTCTCATTCCTGTCTTTCTCCATGTCTTTGCGGTTCATGTTCCACTCAAAATGCGCCTGAACCTGATATTCAACATCGGCAAGATAGGTATAGATTGCAAGTGAGTTGCCGCCGCCATACTCAATGGGCTTTGCGCTTCGGGTCTGCGTCCTGATACGCTTCATAACCCTGACCTTATCTATAATCCAAACAATAGTCGGCTTCCAATATACCGAACTCAATACGCCCTTCAATGCTTCATATGTCGGGATGTGATAAGAACATTTCTCTCCGCCGATCTTTGTCAACGGATCAGTAAAAAGGGCATATTTCCCAGAAACTGTGAATTCAACTCTGTTTTCCTTTTCCATGGGCACCTCCTCTTTATGTACCTAAAAATTCCATATCATTTACTGGGTCCTCGCTTAATCCAATTCCCTCGCTATAATGCTGTTTATCAAGATATAAGATTCCCGCCCCCTTCTGTACTTCATGTACAGCCCTTTGCCCATGCAATTTCTCTAACACATTCGGGAAGACATTGACAGAATATCGCTGTGCCCGTCGCAGTAATTTGTATTGTTTATCAATTTCCATCACAGAACAAAGTTTGCTGATAATATCTTCTCCCTCTTTCCCATACGGCACAATAATGCCTCTGGCTGTTGATTCTATTACATCAAAGGATTTAGCGGCAGACATGAAGGCTTGCCTCAGTGGAATTTCTGGCGCTTTTTTATTAATATGGACATACCTATCTACAGACAGGTTGTTTGTTGAAAGCAATCTAAATAGATTGTCTTCCCGCCTGATGGGAGAATTAGCAGTAACAGGATAGTTCATCTTTATCGCCCTTTGATAAAAATAATACTGATAATACTGTTCCATCGCCTCTGGACTTATAATGTTATTCCCAAATCGTGCCGGATTTTCTTTGAATTCTCCAAGAAGTCGCTCGGTTTTTTCTTTACCGACTCTGATATCCTCAAGCCTATTTATATTTTCTTCTGCAGGATTTATTATGAATACCTCGCCAAGTCTCGGATATAGCTCATTATTGCGATTGCATCTCCCGGCAGCCTGTGCAATAGAATCAAGCCCAGCCAAAAAGCGAATAACTGAACCAAAAGAAATATCAACTCCGGCCTCTATAAGCTGCGTGCTGATGCAAATAACAGGTTTTTTGTCGGCTAAGCATGCCTTAACCTTATCCAACACTTTCATGCGGTGAGCCGGACACATATGGGTGCTCAAGTGATATACCTCAGCTTTGCTTATCTGTTTGCATAGATCATAAATCTTTCGTGCTGATGTTTTAGTGTTCACTACTACCAAGACACTACCTGATTTAAGAACCTGTTTGTCAGCAAGCTCTCGTATTTCATCGTTTGTCCAGCCGCCGGTTTTAGAGTGGTCGTGAACTTCAACGCGCTTCAGGTCGTCAAATAACTGTCTCACGTCGGGAACCATTTGTTGTTCTTCAGTAATGGATAATGCCCGCGACTTCAATTTCGGATCAATTTTATCTATATCCAAAAGCGGTTGAGTAGCTGTACATAACACGACTGTCGAGCCGCAATTATTTACAAGAAAATTTACAGCAACATTAAATAATTGAACACATTTTATCGGTAGAGTTTGAACTTCATCAAAAATAATTACCGCATTGCTAAGCTGATGCATTCTGCGAGCCCCACGAGTCCCTGATCCGAACAAAGCCTCCAGAACCTGCACATTAGTTGTAAGAACAACAGGCGCGTCCCAATTCTCAGAAAGCACCTTTTGTTTTGCCGTCTCTTTATCAGGCATTAAATTGGATTGGTGTTCCAATACAATACGATTCAGATACTTACCTTTATTGTCTTTTTCTTCTAATACTTTTCGTATCTCATCAGCATTCTGCTCAATAATGGTGGTATATGGCAACACATAGATAATTCTGTCCATCTCATGCTTTTTTGCATGGTGCAAAGCAAATCTCAGGCTGGCAAAAGTCTTCCCACCACCGGTTGGCACAGTCAGTCGATATAATCCATTTGGCCTGTCAAGCTTATATGCAAAATCGTAACATTCCTGGGATACTTTCTGACGTATGGCATTAATCCCGTTTGAGTCTAAATCTTCTAACTTCTTTTCTATTCGTTTTATCAAGACCTTCCAATCCTCATAGTCTCCATAAGGCCGCAGCTTTCTTAAGGTAGGCTCTTCAAAATCAGCGGTATTCAATCGGTCCGCGTCAATAAGACAGCTAAAAAGAAAACGGATCATTAAACCATATTTAAAACAAAGTGTTTCTTTAGAATCACCATCGGCTTGCAATGACTTAAATCTGTCTAAAATATCTTGCACAAAATCCTTTGATTGCAATCGATTTGTTATTCGCTCTTTTGCCTCATCAATAAGTTTTCCTATCACCTCATTTGCGTGAGATTTTATTTCTCTTTTATCCATGCGTTTTGAATAAGTGTCTAAGCCTTCTGGAGAAATACTGTCTATCAATCCTGAATGATGGGAGGCTAAACACAAAGACAGGATTTGAGCAGATAACTTCGCTTCTTTTCCTTTGGAAGACAATTCTTCATAAATAAGTTGTGCACCAGCAGTAGAATGATCGACCTCCCCTCTTAAGCTATCCGAATAACCATCCTCGTCAGGATTAATAAGACCCACTCTTGATTTAATGTACTCCTGAAATTCCTGACTTGCTTTCCCTATGTCATGCAAAAGCCCAATCACTTCGCCTTGCTCTTTCATCCCGACCTTTGCCGCAAATTCCCCTGTTATCTTTGAAACTTCCTGAAGATGATCAATCAGGTTTTGTATTTCTCCATCTTTTTCTCTGCGATGTGCAACATATTCAGAGTTACGAAACATATTTTAAAACCCTCCGGTGCAATTTCATAGCTAAGGACAACCCCGCCAGATACGCCCATTCCCCTGAGCCGAATTCATCCCCGAACTTCCTTGCAAGCTCAGCAACATTCAGCAAATGATCCTCAAGCCCCTGCAATTCGCCCTTCGGCTTTCCTTCAATACTACGCGCATAAAATTCCATAGGCTATTAGTTACCCTGACCCTCAAGAAATCCCCCTTAAACTTTGCTGTTGAATAATACAATATACATCAAAAAAATACATCTGTTTTTTGATGTATAATTAAGGATGCTGAAGAAGGGTTTCTGGATTATCATATCGGTTGCAGCAGCACTTGCACTCTCGATAGTTATTGGTATTATCAGTCCTTCCGAAAAGATCAATGCCCTCTGGATAGTCGTTGCTGCCGGATGTTTCTATGCGATAACTTATAGACTTTATTCATCATTCCTCGCAACAAAAGTCCTTGTCATCGATGAGGATCGCCCTACCCCTGCTAAAAAACTCGCCGACGGCATCGATTATCATCCGACAAACAGGTGGGTCTTATTCGGACACCATTTTGCTGCTATAGCCGGAGCAGGCCCGTTGATCGGCCCTATGCTGGCAGCCCAGTTCGGCTATCTGCCCGGATTTCTCTGGATATTAATAGGCTCTGCACTTGGAGGCGCTGTCCATGATATGGTTATCCTGTTCGCATCGGTCAGGAAAAATGGCCGTTCCCTGGCACAGATCGCAAGGGATGAGATCGGTCCTGTCGGAGGTATCGCAACTGCATTTGCAATACTATTCATAATAATAGTTGCACTGGCAGGTCTTGGGCTTGCAGTTGTAAACGCCCTCACAAAAAGCTCATGGGGGACTTTCACCATTTCTTTTACCATACCTATCGCATTCTTCATGGGCATTTATCTCTATCGCATCAGACCCGGCAGGGTTTCAGAGGTGAGTGTTATAGGAGTCATTCTCCTCGTTATCGCCGTATTCGCAGGTAGTTACATCCCGAATTCATTTCTCGAACCGCTATTTAATCTTTCAAGGAATAACCTTGTTCTCTCCATTGCCGTTTACGGCTTCATTGCATCCGTGCTTCCCGTCTGGATGCTCCTATGTCCGAGAGATTATCTCTCTACATACATGAAGATCGGTACGGTCATTCTCCTTGCCCTCGGTGTAATACTGATAGCCCCTACCATCCGGATGCCTGCCATCACGAGGTTCATTGAAGGCGGTGGACCGATAATCCCGGGTAAACTATTCCCGTTTATGTTTATTACAATAGCATGCGGTGCGATCTCCGGATTCCATTCGCTCATCTCATCCGGCACGACACCGAAGATGATAATGAGTGAAAAGGATATTCCGATGATCGGCTATGGTGCAATGCTCGTTGAAGGGTTCGTATCCATCATGGCATTGATAGCCGCAACGATATTAATCCCCGGCGATTACTTCGCAATAAATACCAAACTCCCGTTCGACGCCATAGCAGCACTGGGATTTCCAGTGGATAAGATTTCAGAGCTTTCAAAGACAGTTGGGACAGATGTAGCTGGAAGGCCCGGCGGTGCAGTGTCACTTGCTGTCGGAATGGCATCTATACTTTCCAGCATACCGGGGATGAAGGGACTGATGCCTTACTGGTACAATTTTGCACTGATGTTTGAAGCACTTTTTATACTCACAACCGTTGATACCGGCACAAGGGTTGCGAGATTCTTGCTTCAGGAACTCGGAGGGTATATTTATAAGCCGATATCTAAAACAGGCTGGCTGCCGGGTAATATCATTACCAGCCTGATGGTAGTATGTACATGGAGCTATCTGATATATTCGGGGAATATATCAACTATCTGGCCGATGTTCGGTGTAGCAAATCAGTTATTGGCTGCAATTGCCCTCGGCGTCGGAACGACATTCATAATCAAGTCGGGTAAGATTAAATATGCATGGACAACACTCATCCCGATGATCTTCATGTTCACGACAACCTTCACGGCAGCATGGAGCTTAATCGGTATGTTCGCAGACAAGGCGTCTAAGGCCACCACATCTGCCGAGGCATTTACCTTTAAATGGTATGTCATTTTTTCAAGAAGCTCCGGGATTGGAGTCTATCAGGGAACAAAAAATGGATAAAATTGAACTGGACACAGGGCAAACAATCTTTTCGCTCATTTTCGGTCGCCTGAAGCGACCTCCGAGGGCTTTTGACTCTTGATATTTAATCTTTACAGTATGAATATAATCCGCTCAAGGACAGTTTCCCCTATGTCTTAATAACAGGAGGTATTATGGAATGCATTCAGGAAAAATTTAAAAAATACTGCAACTGCACATATTCGTCGTGCGAGAGAAAGAACAGGTGCTGCGAATGCCTGCATTACCACAGGAGAAACGGCGAGTTGCCGGCCTGCTTCTTCGGCAAAGAAGCCGAACGCACGTATGACCGCTCGATAGCAAATTTTATAAAAACATCTATGAGATAACACACGATTCTCCTTTGTCGACAGCTCGACTTATGTAAACTTATTCCGGTACACTTCACTTTTAACTCAGGAGAAAAGTATAATAGCAGAACGGCTATAAAACCGGCAATGATCCGGTACTTTTAAAAAGTGATTGAAATATTTTGATGTCATAGGAGCTTATACATGGGAAAACGGATATTGGTAACAGGAGGCGCGGGCTTCCTCGGATCACACCTTTGCGAAAGGCTTTTGAACGAGGGACATGAGGTACTGTGCGTGGATAATTTCTATACCGGGCAGAAGGCAAATATCTTGCATTTAATGGGCAACCAGTATTTTGAGTTTATGCGGCATGACATATGTTTCCCTCTATATGTCGAGGTTGATGAGATATACAACCTTGCCTGTCCGGCGTCGCCGATCCATTATCAGTTCGATCCTGTGCAGACAACCAAGACCTCGGTTCATGGAAGCATTAACATGCTGGGGCTGGCAAAGCGAGTGAAGGCTAAGATACTGCAGGCATCGACCAGTGAAGTATACGGTGACCCTAAGGTACATCCCCAGAATGAGGCGTACTGGGGAAATGTAAATCCTATAGGATTGAGATCGTGTTATGACGAAGGTAAGCGGTGCGCCGAAACGCTTTTCTTTGATTATCACCGCCAGCATAAATTGAAAATAAAAGTGGCACGTATCTTTAATACATACGGTCCCCGGATGCATCCGAATGACGGCCGTGTCGTCAGCAATTTTATTATGCAGGCATTAAAAGGGGAAGAAATTACGGTTTATGGCGATGGAAGCCAGACGCGCAGCTTCTGTTATGCGGATGACCTTATAGACGGGCTTATCAGGCTTATGAATAGTCCCGACGAGTTCACCGGACCTGTGAATTTAGGGAATCCCGTCGAATTTACTATTCTTGAACTGGCAGAGAAGGTAATCAAAATGACGGGTTCTAATTCAAAGATAACCTTTAAACCTTTACCCCAGGATGATCCAATGCAGCGAAAGCCTGATGTATCGGTTGCAATGGAAATATTGAAATGGGAGTATAAAATACCCATTGGTGAGGGTCTAAAGAAGACAGTCGAGTACTTCAGGGGTGTTATCGAAAATGAGAAATCTCGAGTATTATAGGGACTTAATATTAGTTCTCACCCAAAAGGAACTAAAGGTAAGGTATAAGAATAATGTTTTCGGTTATCTCTGGTCCATAGGGCATCCTCTTGCCTTTGCCTTTGTCTTCTTTGTAGCCTTTAAGGTAGTTATGAAGATACAGATGGAAGACTATTCGCTCTTTCTGATCGCTGGGTTATTTCCATGGCAGTGGTTTTCCAATTCCGTTGTCTCCTCACCTACGGTTTTCATAGGAAATACATCTCTGATAAAGAAGGTTAATTTCCCGAGACATATATTGCCGTTCACCATGATACTTCAGGAAATGATACATTTCATCTTGTCTATCCCGGTAATCGTGCTCTTCCTCTTCATATATCATAAGTCTCCGTCGTTTTCATGGTTGTATGGTATCCCCATCCTGCTGGTCATACAATTTATGATGGCATACGGCATCTCTCTTATGCTTTCCTCTTTAAACCTGTTCTTCAGGGATCTGGAAAGGCTGACGGTTATATTTTCAACCTTCCTTTTTTACTTTACGCCCATCATATATTCCGAGAGTATGGTTCCCAAGGAATACAGATACCTGATAAATCTTAATCCGCTGTCTCCATTGATGATAAGCTGGAGAAACCTCTTTTTGAACGGTGTCCTGGAACCGACCGACCTTGCAATAAGTTTTGCTTACAGCCTGATTGCCTTAATACTCGGTTATTACATAGTCTATAAAAGACTCTCATGGAAGTTTGCCGAGGTCTTATGAACGAACCTATAATTACCTTTGAAAACGTGACCAAGAGTTACCATCTTTATCACAATGTAATAGGTGGGGTTAAAAACTTTCTGTTCGATATTCCGAAGGCCATAAGCTCTATAAAAAATTCGAGATTCGAGGCATTGCATAATATATCGTTCGAGGTCTATAGAGGGGAGACTATCGGTGTTATGGGCAGAAATGGGGCAGGAAAGAGTACTATACTTGGGCTAATTGCAGGTGTATTAAAACCTTCAAAAGGCAGGGTAAGTGTAAACGGAAGGATATCCCCCTTACTCGAATTAGGGGCAGGATTCAACTCCGAACTGACAGGCAGGGAGAATATCATCCTTAACGGTGTGCTCCTCGGACTGACCAGGGCGGAAGTCATAAATAAAATGCATGACATTATAGAATTTTCCGAGCTGGCTGAGTTTATCGACCAACCGATAAGGGTTTATTCGAGCGGTATGGTTGCCCGCCTCGGGTTTTCCGTGGCCATTCATACAAATCCCGATATTTTACTTGTGGATGAAATCCTTGCCGTCGGAGATGTAGAGTTTCAGAAAAAGTGTTATAAAAAAATGCTTGATTTTAAGAAGAAGGGTGTGACTATTGTCCTCGTTTCCCATAGTCCGGATGATATCGAAAAATTCTGCGATAGGGCGATCGTGGTAGTAAAGGGAGAAATAGGAGATATAAGACGAATCGCCTCCAAACCGTACTTTACAAACCCGGAAAGTGCCTTTATCAGAGGCATGGTTAACTGAAAAGTCTTTTGCAGCATCATCCAAAGCATTTTTCGGGTTATGGTTTAAGGCGGAATATTTTTCGTATTTGGGTCTTCAACGACTCATATGAGGAAGAATACAGATTGAGTTTTTGGACCTTTATTCGCCAATCACCCGTCTCATAATCCTGCCAGCCCACATAAATACTGCCGTTATATGTAGCCAAATCAGGTTCGGCTGAATCTTGACCATCGGTTGAAGTAACTTGAATTGTGTCCTCCCAGCCCGCAAGAGACATCTCTCTCGCATATATCTCAGCTCCATTACCATTATAATGCTGTTCCCAGACAACTATAAAATCCGAGGACACGGGGTTCGTAAATGAGACATTTGCGTTCCATGCATCATATACAGCCGGATCATAAAAATCATTCTCATCGCTGAAGGTATTACCGGAATCATTACTGGATTTAATTAATGTCTTCCACTTACCTGCCTTATTATCGCTACTATCCTGTCGCATAGTAATTAATATCTTCATCAATTCATAGTCGTTTACCGCGATAGAATTATTTACAAAAAAAGTCTTCTTATCCGTTGTATTCGATGTGATCGGCTTATCGCTCGACCATGCCACAGAGGTAATATCCGACTTGCTCAGGAAAACGTTCCAGTAGGTATAGTCAAGGCTATTTCTCTCGTTTGTCCAAATTGCATAAAATGTATTCTGACCGATAAAAGTACTCGGACAAATAATCGTTTGTTCTTTTTTCCTGTCACTAACAGTATAATCACTGAATGTAAGCCCATCGTCGTTGCTCACTATTGATGTTAATTGATAAAGTGCATATCTTTTATACGGGCTTCCAACAGTCGGTAGGATTATAATTATGTTATCGCCTTTTGACGCAATGTCCGGATATCCGGCAAAAACCTTGGCCTCTTTCAACTCACGAATATCCTCCCATGTTTTACCTCCATCGAGACTCCTCCTGCCGAATACCTTCCACGTATAAGTATCTCCACCCTCGTCTATAAGTGAGTAACCGGTGGCGACCACGTAAACCATACCGTTATCCTGTGACGTGATTGCTGCCTCGTAAAAATAATTATTATCCTTACCGTTTTCGAATAATTTGATCGGATCGGTCCATGTATCCGCTCCATCAGAGCTTTTCTTGTAGTATATGTCCCATTCCTCTCCGTTCTTCTGTGCCCAGACAACATGCAGTCCACTGCTGTCAGCCGAGAGTTTTACCCGACGCTGACCTCCGGTAACTATATCCCTGCCTAAAGTGGAGTCATTGAATAGTTCGGTCATCACCTCTCCTTCGGCATACGGAGTTTGAATACCGAGTATTGCTCCGATCGTCGGTACTATGTCTATCTGATCCCTTCCGGCATCAACTGTTTCGTCCTGTTTAAAATCCGGTCCGAGGGCAAGGAACATTATATGTCTGCACCCGTGATTTCCCGCTCCGTGATCCTTAAAGCCGGTATAATAACCTGCCAAATGCCTTCCGTGATCGGATGTCACGATCAAATCCGTCTGATCTTTATAGTAAGAATCGCTCTGGATCTTCTGCCATAACTCATACACAATCCGATCGGCATTTTTGATCGCATCCGTATAATCGGAGAATACGCCTAAATGTCCTGTATCATCAACCTCTGCCAGATTAATCACCATTAAAGATGGGTGAGAGGTATCCATTATTTGTTGTACCGATTCCCATGTCTCGTCATCGGATCTACTCAGACTTTCGGAAGATGCCCCAAAGTCGGCATAGTCAGGATGCAGGGAATCGCCTACACTTCCTGTTGTATATCCTTTTCCGGCAACAAACCAGACCTTATCTGTGGAAACGTTTTTTTGTTTTCGATAATATTCAAAAATATTCGGATATTTGGCCCTCAAATCAGGAGATGTTTCATCCTGTTGATTTAAAGAGGCTCTCACTCCCGTGACTATCTGGGTATGACCGGATGTCGTCAGAGTTATGCCGGTATTCCAGAAACTCGTATTGATCGTTCCCTGAGGTTTTAAATTATTCCACATATTCGGAATGTATTGGTGGGACGAGTCATCAAATGCCTCGTCGTTTCTTAGACCGTCAATCACCACTACAATAACATTGCCGGCCTTTCCTTTAGCCGACGAGGCCGATTTGGCTATACTATTGTCGCCATCACCGCTGCAGGAAATAAAAAGGATTATAAGAGAAATTAGACTTATTAATAAATACCTCTTAAAAAAGCTATATATATCATCCCTGAATGCCATATCTCTTTCCCTTACTATTTTATAAAACGTTCATCCGTATCCTTTATTCTATTAGCAAGTTCTCTTAAAAGCAAGATCGCAATCTTAGGTTCTTCTCTCAGGAGTGTCTCGAAATTTTCGGTATTTACGGCAATTACGCGAGTATTATCTTCTTCCGCCTGAGCAGTCATTGTCCTTTGTATCCCTATCAACAAAGACATCTCACCGAAGTATTCCCCCCTCTGCATAACCTTCAGTATCTGTCCCATCCTCGAAAGTCTTACACTGCCGGAAACTATAAAATACATATCGTTTCCTTTATCATCTTCCTTGAAGATAATATCGTTTGATTTATATCTTCTCCCAAACCTATTTTCAAGTCTCGATGATGTCTTTGAATCATAAAATAATTCTCGCAGCATCAGGATATCTCTTCTTTCCAGATTTGCTATGACCTCAGCCCCAAAAAGCAGGACGCTGAACGAATAGTATACCCATATAATGATTATAAATATCGCCTTTAACGAACCGAAGGTTATCCCATACCGATATAATTGTTATAAGACCGTAGGAAGCGATATCGTATAGAACCTTATTGCCCTTGAAGATCAGAAATTCTTTGAATACCAGATTCGAGAAACTGACCGTAACAAACAGGGATATTGTTATGAGTATTACGCTGATATCCAGAAGTTTTGTCTTCAGAAAAGACGGTCTTTTTTCGATCCTGAAGATTTCGAAAAAGGCCGTACGTAAAGTTCCCACCAACGGCATCGACGCCCAGAGAAGTGCACCCATACTTATCAATCCCCACGTGCCCTTGTGCCTTGCCAGCGTATAAACCTCTTTGAGAACAGCATCGCTGTAATAAGGGATAAATTGGGCAATCAGCGCAGTAATCCTCTGCATAACAGCCTTTGAGGAGGTTATAAAAAGACTCATCGTAAAAAAAAGCAACAGCAATATGGGGACCATCGCAAAGAGGGAACAATATGCGAGGGATGCAGCAGTAGAAAAATTATTATTCTTCGAGAATGATTTTAAAGCCCCCCATAATACGGCGAGAGCCGAACCGAATTTATCCCTGATAACATATAGCATCTTTATTTATTCCTATTTTGACTATGATTATACTATGAAGAACAAAACAAAGTCAGGATGCAAAATTGCTTTCAGGGAAGATTCTTTCATGGAAGATTCTTGACTTTATATCCTATTATTTATTATATTTGGAATCAATAATTCCAAAAATGGACTTAAAATGGAAACAATAAGTAGATTTTTCAAGACCGAGAAACAGAGTTTTTTCCTGCTTGGACCGAGGGGTACCGGCAAATCCACCTTCATAAAAAATGCGTACCCTGATTCCCTTTATGTGGATCTCCTTTTGCCGGATGTTTTCAGAAATTATACCGCCCGCCCGGAAAGGCTGCTCGAAGCCGTACACGCGCAGAAAAATAAAAAGACCGTAGTAATAGATGAGATTCAAAAGGCTCCTCATTTGCTTGAAGTTGTGCACAGCCTCATCGAGGAGAAGCTGGGACTTCAATTCATCCTGACAGGTTCGAGTGCAAGGAAACTCAGGAAGGCAGGGGTAAACCTCCTGGCAGGCCGGGCGATGATGAAGCGGATGCATCCTTTTATGGCAGCCGAACTCGGCAATAAATTCAATCAGGAAAAGGCCTTGCATATGGGTCTCATCCCTCTTATCATGAACAGCGAAGATCCCGCGTCAGCGTTACAGGCGTATGTGGATCTTTACATAAGGGAAGAAGTACAGATGGAAGGATTGACGAGAAATATCGGTAACTTTTCGAGGTTTCTTGAGGCAGTGAGTTTTTCTCATGCCTCGGTTCTGAATATAAGTAATGTTGCACGTGAATGCCAGGTAGAGAGAAAAGTCGTGGAGGGCTATATCAACATCATGGAAGACCTGCTTCTGGCTTTCAGAATGCCGGTATTTACGAAAGGGGCAAAAAGATCGGTTTCCGCACACCCAAAATTTTATTTTTTTGATGCCGGCATTTATGGTAGTTTGCGTCCATCGGGTCCTCTCGACCGTCCTGAAGAAAAATCCGGCGCAGCTCTCGAAGGGCTTGTTGCCCAGCATCTCAGGGCATATATTGACTACCGTAAGCCCGGATGCCGGTTGAGCTACTGGAGAACATCTGCCGGTTCAGAAGTAGATTTTATTGTTTATGGTCCAGATTTGTTCTGGGCAATAGAGGTAAAGAATTCGTCAACTTTGCATCCTCATGATCTTCGTTCGTTGAAGACATTCGGCCAGGATTATCCTCAGGCTAAGAGAGTGCTTGTCTACAGGGGAAAAGAAAAACTAGGGTGAAAGTATGAGCGGCATAGCAAGAAGACTCAGGAAGAACTCCACAGATACTGAGCGATTTTTATGGAAACTATCCAGGCAACCCTTCTTACCCCTCACCCTAACCCTCTCCCCCAAGGGGCGAGGGAAGAAAACTTGTGACAATACCATAGAAACACAAAGGAGAAGGAAAATGTCATTCCCGCAGTCCTTAAGCGGGAATCCAGAGACAAAAGCACTGGATGCCCGATTAAAACACTTCGGGCATGTCAATATATAGAGGAATTTAAAGGTGAAAAAGTTTCGGGAAGGTGGATTTCTTATTGCAAAGATACATACCCTGTCGGAGAGGGTATTGGCAAGGATATTAAAAAAATATTGCCTTACCGACATAAATCCTGCTCAGGGAAGAATCTTCTTTGCCCTCTGGCAAGGTGACGGAATCTCTATACAGGAATTGTCAAAAAAGACTTCTCTTAAAAAATCTACGTTAACGAGCATGCTCGACAGGCTTGAAAAAAACGGGTTCATAGCCCGCATTCCGTCCAAAGAGGACAGGCGAAAAATAATAATTAAACTGACCGAGAAAGACAGAAAACTGGAAAATGTCTACACAAAGATATGCGAAGAAAAAACTTCTTTGAGGAGGAGCGCTAAAGCCCTCCGTGAGAGGGAAACTGATTGTGAAATTAGAGCAGAAGGGAGTCAAAATACCTGAATGGCTAAAAAGGGATGCTAAAGGTTGTTGTAGCCAAAATAAAACAGGATGTTGAGCATGGGAAACAGGCTGGATAATATGACGGTAGAAGAATTAAATGCCGAACTTAAACGGCTCAAAGATAACCTCTGCGATCTCGAGAATATGCATTCATTCACATTTGAAAAGACCTCTGTACACATCGGCTCGGAAAGAGCACAGAATATGCAAGTTGAATTTGAAGAAGAGTGCAGACTGATAAGTGAGCGGATTACAAAGATCGAAGAAGAACTGAAAGCAAGGCATTAAGAATAATATTACTAATGACCTCACAATAGCGGCAATATAGATTTATAAAATCCCTCCTAACCTCCCTTTACCCAAGGGAGGAAAGATTCCCCTCTATCAAGAGGGGATTAAGGGGTGTGTCCCCTCTTTGGCAAAGAGGCTGGGCTCCCGTTGCCACGAAGTATTGCAACGGGAAGCGGGGAGATTTTCCGATGATGTAAATTCAATTTTGAGACACTGAAGAAGCATAATTTATAAAGGAGGGAGAAAACATGAATTACAATGAAATATTAAAAGTCCTTGCACCCTGCGGGTTAAATTGTGTGAAGAGTCGGCAATTTGCCGAAGGAGACATTAAAAAGCATGCTCAAGAACTTAAGAGCCTTCTTGGCTCCTTTGATAGTTATGCAGAGAGGTTTTCAGAATTTCAGCCTGTGTATAAAAATTATCCTCGGTTTAAAGAGATGCTCGTTCATTTCACCGAAATGAATTGCAGGGGATGCAGACAGGGCGACTGCAAATATCCAAACTGCGGCGTTGCCGCCTGTTATAAGCAAAAAGGAGTGGATTTCTGTTTTCAGTGCAATGAATTTCCCTGTGAAAAGACGAATTTCGATCCTAATCTCAAACAGAGATGGTTGAAAATGAATACCCGGATGAAAGAAATCGGAGTCGAGGCTTACTTTGAAGAGACAAAGGATATACCGAGGTATGTATAGGCGGATGAAAGCCGTCGGTACTCGGGGGCGGGAATCCAGAAACAAAAACACCGATGCCCGATTAAAGACTTCGGGCATGACGAAAATAAGAAATGGCAATTTATGGACAGACTCGAAATAGAGGTATTTAAAGATGAAGAATAAAAAACATCGTGTCTGTCCGGCCAAAAGAGCATGGACTCTCGATAACAGAATTCGAAGGTGGTTGCAAAACCCCCGAGAGATACTGGAACCTTATATTAAAGATGGAATGACGGTTCTGGATATAGGTTGTGGTCCTGGTTTTTTCTCCATTGATATAGCTCAAATGGTCGGTAAATCCGGTCGGGTTATCGCTGCGGATTTACAAGAGGGTATGCTTCAGAAACTGAGAGATAAGATTCAGGGGACAGAACTTGAGAAACGCATTACACTACATAAGAGCGAAGCCAACAAAATAGGCATGTCGGAGAATGTTGATTTTGTTTTAGCCTTCTATATGGTTCATGAATTACCGAGCCAAAAAGATTTTTTCGAGGAAATTAAATCCATATTAAAGCCGACCGGACAGGTTCTTATTGTAGAACCACTGTTTCATGTCTCAAAGAGGGCATTTGAAGATTCTATAAGAAAGGCTCGGGAGGTTGGATTTATACCTGTCGAAAGGCCGAAAGTGTTTTTTAGTAACGCAGTGATTTTAAAGCAGGGATAAAAAATAAAAAGGAGGATGTTATGAAGAGGTTCAAAATTTTCGGGATTTTAGTTTTTGTATTGGTGGGTTTTTTAATACTTAGTCACAATGTATTTGCCGAGAGCGGGCTGACAAAGATCGCTGAGAATGTCTACTCCTATGTTGATGTAAAAGGAGCAATACCACAAAACAGTTTCGGTGCAAATGCGGGGATTATTATCGGCAAAGACGGGATTGTTGTTATTGACACCCTAATATCTGCAAAAGAGGCGCAGAGATTCATAAATGATATAAGAAAGGTTTCCGATAAGCCTGTTAAATCTGTGATCAATACCCACTATCACCTTGACCATACATTCGGCAATTCTGAGTTTACAAAACTCGGGGCAATAATTATTGCTCAGGCAAATGATGATAAAAACCTGCACAATGCCGGTGAAGCTACCCTAAAAAATGCAAAGATGTACGGACTCTCCGAAAGCGATATGGAAGGAACGACAATTGCCTATCCCTAAATATCCTTTAGTAATAAACTGAAAATAGATTTAGGCGATCAAAAAATCGAGCTTATTTATTCCGGGCCATCGCATACAGGCGGAAGCATACTCGTTTATCTGCCCGATAAAAAAATCCTGTTTGCAGGTGACATATTATTCACAAACTACCATCCGTATATTGCAGATGGGGATATCAAAAGTTGGATCAAGGTTCTCGACAACATTATGAAGATGGATGTCGTAACGATCATTCCCGGACATGGACCTGTCTCAACTAAAAAAGATATTACCGACATGAAAAATTATCTCATTGCATTCGATAAAAATGCAAAAAAATTGACTGCAAAATCAAAGGATGTTGAGTATATATTTACCGAAATTAAGAAGGTACTGCCAGCAAGAGCAGAATTAGAGATGATTATTAAGTCGAATATTCAGATGAAGTATTTAAAGAAATAATGGGTATCTATGAAAAACGTTAGACCGGCAAACACAAACGATCTTGGCTCTTGCATCGAGTTGCTCGGACTTCTTTTTAGCCGGGAGAAGGAGTTTAAGCCGGATCCGCTCGTTCAAAGAAAAGGATTGGAGACGATTATCGAGAATCCTGAAGCAGGTGCTGTATTTGTATATGAGAGTGAGGGCGTGATTCAGGGGATGGTAGTTGTATTATTTACGATCAGTACTGCATTGGGTAAAAAAGCTGCCATTCTCGAAGACATGATCGTATTACCTGATTCGAGGGGAAAAGGCATCGGCACAAGTCTGATCAGGCATGCAATGGAATTTGCGAGTAATATCGGATGCGGAAGGATCACTTTGCTTACAGATCACGATAACGAACCGGCTCACAAATTCTACAATGGGCAGGGCTTTATGAAATCGGATATGGTTGTATTCAGAAAATTGTTCTGAAGTATAGGGAGGAAAGACGGCACGCATGAAGATCGTATACCGCCTGAAGAATTTCGTAGACGGGTTAAAAAATTATTTCGTCAATCAAGAAAGACTATGATTGATATCATTCTGAATAAAGATGAAGAGGGCTAAATAAATGGAGATAGGCAATATTGCGATGCGATTGAGTCAAGTATGTCAAGCTCTGAAGAAGCCGGTATTTTTTCTGTAGAATAAACAAAAAGGAGGCATAACACATGGAAGCAAAAGATGACATTACAATGGTATCACCATGCGGGGGATACTGCGGAGACTGTGCTGCATACAAAGTAAAGGACGACCCTTTGTACTTCGTCTTTCCATTTTCTTCTTCCACTATCGGTGCTTTTAGCCACATTTTGATGAGCCTCAGTATGTTCTTATCCACTATCCGCTCTGCCACCAGTTTTAGAAGTTTGTCATGGGGTATGTTGTCGAAATACTTCGAGATGTCGGCATCTATTACCTGCGTTTTCCCGCTGCGTAACTGCAAGGATACATCGTCCATAGCTTGATGAGCATTCATCTTCGGTCTAAATCCATAGGAGTTTTCCTGAAATTCAGCTTCAAATATCGGCTCAATTACTATCTTCACTGCCATCTGTACTACCCTGTCTTTGATGGTCGGGATTCCGAGCGGTCTTTTACTGCCGTCTGCTTTAGGAATATAAACTCTCTTTACGGGACTGGCTTTATATTCTTTCAGCCTCAGTTCTTCCGCCATCTCTGCAAGATACTTTTGCTCTCCACCTTCCATCTCCTCTATGCTCTCAAAAGTTATCCCACAAGTCTATATGCATGGCTCAGGATGTCCATCCTATATACTTTGTCATAAAGAAGATAGAATCTAAATTCCTTTTCCTGTTTGGCCTTCTGGTATAGTTTCCTCTGTAGTTCCCGAATCTTCTCCGGAGTTTCAAGCATTCAGCAATCTCCTTTTCTTTTCTCCTTCAGAAACTTGATTAAGGTATTGCCCCTTCCCTCTCCCAAAGTTGTGTTGTCTTTGAGATTCTGTCGGTACTATGGGCAACTCCGACAGCATGTAAGCTTTGAGGATTTTTTATCAATGAAGGGAGTACCCAGACAAACCTATTACCATGGATGCCACCAAGACATTTAGAGCTTATCGGCCTCAGAATCGGGTCTTCGCTTATGAAGCGGTGCAACTCAGGCGAATAATACCTTGCTCTGTAATAATATAGTCCAGTATTATCATTTTCCCCCTCTGTTACGAACATCTTTTTAAAAGGATTACTACAAGTACCGCCCCAATGCCTACCAGCACAATTAGCAGCGGTAATATTAAATTCAGCAAAGCTTCCCTTTTAAAGAACCCCTTCATCAGTTGCCCCCCTTTGTCTCCCAGCATTCCATTCTTCTTCTGTAAAGTAACAATTAAAAATGCACGGTGCATTTTTAATTGTAAAAATACCTAAGTCTTTGATCTTAGGAGGACAAGAATCATCAATCGAATGACACATAAAAGATTCAGTAAAATAAAGTCGGACACACCAATATGTGGTTTCTAATCCCAAAGGGTCTTTATACACAGTGGGTCGATTTTTAACATATACAAAAAAGTTCATTCCATCTCTAAATCTTATGGGGTCATCTGAAACCCACCTTTGTAACTCCGGACTGTAATACCTTGCCCGATAGTAATAAAGTCCAGTATTATCATTCTCTCTTCCTGTGTATTGAAATGGATTATCATTTGCCTCGCCTGTTATACCTGTATTTCCAAAAGGATCGTAAATATATTGTGTTTTTATAGTACCCGTCTCATCCGTCAATGCTATCACCGAACCAAGGGCATCCTGTTGGTAATAACGAACAGTTCCATTTCTCTCTATTCTTGCTAAAGGCTCATCGATATTTAAAGTCCTAATATAGTTTGCAGATACCCGTCCATCCTCTATTTCTTGCACTATATCAATTCCGTCGTAAAGATAATCTATAGTCTTCCCATTAACCGTCTTCTCAATTCTCCGTCCCAACGCATCGTACCTAAACGAGGCAGAAAGAGAAGAACAATCCGTATTGAATCCGTTTATCCTACTCAGCCTATTACGAGCATCCCATGTATATGTAGTCGTCCCGCAAGTGTTTGTTATCGTCTCCATATTCCCATTTGCATCATAGCTGATATTTTTATCGTTAAAGGTGAGCAACTGATTAGCGGAGTTATAAGAAATATTAGAGACAGGCGATGGAAGCTTTACAGAAACATTTTGTCTATCCATACTCATTCGATTACCATTTGCATCATAGCTATAACCAATCTTTTCAAGAATCGCATTCAATGGATTTAAGGATTCGATATTCAAAAGATGGCTGGCGTTGTCGTATGAATAATTCGTGGTAATGCCGTTGGGCAAAGATAAAGCTGTTCTCCTCCCTAACGCATCGTAACTCATTTGCGCAGGGGCAAGCCCTGCCCCTACAATATATGTCAACCTGCTATTTGCATCATATGAATAATTCACACTTGGCTGTCCAGCTACTGTCATCTTTGTACGCCTTCCAATCGCATCGTATTCATACGAGATGCTTCCCAGAGACGTTATCTCCTGCATGACTTTATCCGTTGCCCCTCCGCTACACCCAGATGAACAACCTGTATTTGAATACGAATACTCTATCGCCCCAGAAGCCGAATCATTAATATAAGTCAATCTACTCACTGCATCATATGTGTAATCCGTATATGAAGCATCCGAATAAGAAGCCTTTGTGATCCTATCCAGATAATCATAAGTATAATCCGTCTTTTGTCCTTTCCTGTCTGTAATTGATGTAAGATTGTCATTCAGATCGTATGAATATGTCTCTGTTTTTGCAAGTTGATCCGTCATACTTGCAACCTTATCTTTCACGTTATAAGTATACGTAATTATCTGATTTTTTGCATCTGTAACTGTGAGCAGATTTCCATTGGCATCATATGTGAATTTTGTCTTGTTGTCCAGATCATCAAGAACCTCTGTTATCCTGTTGAGATTGTCATACGAATACTCTATTGTATCCCCTCTCGCATCTGTTGCCTTTATAAGCCTTCCAATATAGTCGTATGTCATCTGTGCCGAGTTTCCGAGCGGATCGGTTGTCTTTATGAGATTTCCAAATTGATCGTATTCGAAAGTGGATGTGTTGTTTAAGGCATCGGTAACCGATGTTGGCTGACCGTAGCTGTTGTAGTTAATTTTTGTAATTTGGGACTTTGGATTTTGGATTTGAATGAGATTCCCTTTTGAATCGTATTCCATTGTCGTTACATTACCCATCGCATCCGTTATCTTTGTGGACTTGTTTGGTCAAAAAACATGGGAAGTGTCCCTATGTTTTTACTATGTTTTTAATGCCGCTTTGTGTAGAGTAAAACACTGGCGTAGTAGCTACAGGCTGATGTTTGTGTTCACCGTTTCTCTCCGTTTCCTTTGAGAGTGTCACAGTATCACAGCCATACTCTATCTCCAGCATCTTCTCATCAAACCGTACGTGAGGTTTTCCCTCATACGGCTTTCCTGTTCTTTTCGCAACAAGGCATTATTCACCTATCGGTTTGGAGTTGCTTTCGGGTAGATATATTTTATCCGATAGTCATTGTAAAGTCCCCACTTCTGATATATATCCTCCCTACTCCACAGCTTCCAGCCAAAGCCTTTTAGTTTCTTTCTTCGCATGACAAACTTTCTCACCTTCTTTTCAATGTCGTTTCTGACTTTGTTGAAGGTGCTGTTGCTGTTGCCTATCCTGAAGTAATTCACCCAGCCCCGTATAACTAAGTTGACAGACTGTATTACCTCTTTCAAGGATTTGTTCCAGTTTGCCTTGAGCGTTGCTTTTACTCTTTTACCGATTTCTATGCGTTTCTTTTTCCGAGGCGTCTTGCTGACATAGGTCTTACCCTCACGGTTTTTATTGACTCTAAAATCAAACCCAAGAAAGCTGAAATATCCGCCTTCTTTAAGGTTTACCACTTTCGTCTTCTCCTCATTCATCTGCACTTGAAGTTTGTCCAGTTCTTCTTTTAATCGCCTCTGAACCTTCTCCAATAACCAGTTCTCTTTCCGATGTCCATGAATTAGTATTACCATGTCATCTGCACTGCGTATGAAATCAAGGTTGATGTAGCCCTTACGACAGGTGACTTCTCTCGCCCGCTCCATCATCTCATCTATTGCATTTAAATAGATGTTGGACAAAAGCGGTGATATTATTCCACCCTGCGGTACTCCTTTGTTTCCATTTGCCTTGAGTGTGAGTTTCATGAGGTGCATGATTTCGTCATCCTGCACTCTCCGGCCTATTTTCTCTAACAGCAGGTGATGCCTGATGTTGTCGAAATATCCGCTCAAGTCTACATCCACTACTCTTGTCAGACCATGCAGTATTCCTGCCGTCACTCTGTCTATTGCCTGATGTGCGTGACGTTTAGGTCTATATCCATATGAGCAGTCCTTGAAATCAGCCTCGAATATCGGCTCAAGTATGAGTTTCAACGCCCCTTGCACTACACGGTCTTTGATTGTCGGTATGCCGAGTATTCGGGTCTTACCTTTTCCTTTCGGTATTTCAACCCGCCTGTTTGGCATCGGCCTGTATGTCCGTGTGAGAAGTTCCTGTCTTATCCCTTCAAGAAATCCTTCAAGTCCTTCTGCCTCTACATCTTCAAAACTTTTCCCATCGATTCCGTATGCTCCTTTGTTTGCCCTTGCCAATCGATAGGATTCTCTCAGGACTTCTTTCTTACAGATATGACAGTACAGTCCCCAAAACCTCCAGTGCTTCTCGGTCTTCGCCTTCCTGTATATCTTTCTCCTCAGTTCCTGCAGACTCGTGGAAGTCTTTGTCATCCTTCCCTGCTTCACCTCCGTTGAAAGATTTGAGATACAGCAGAGTCCCTTTGCTCCGGCAAGGTTGTGTTGTCCTTGCCATCGTCGCTACTACGGACTCATCCGCCACCCTCTCGCCTGTCGGCATATTTCGTCTTCCGACTTATAACGCCTACCCTTGCTCCTGTCGTTTCCTTCAGGGACGAGGAGGGTTTCCCCAGTTGATGTCGCTTCTTTCTATCCGTGTCGCCGCTGATACCCCGCCACTGTCCTTTTACCTGTTAGCCAGTTTAGGTAAACGAATGCTGCCTTCGCCTAATATTGAAAGTCTCGGCCAGTGATACTCGCCTTTTACGAGGCTACTTCTACGTTCACGTTAGTTACGACCCGAATATTCGCTCACCCGCCTAAAGCGGACTTTGTCGATGGGCTTCAGAAGATGGCGTCTCCACCATTCCCTGCCATCCAAGCTACATGGCTTCCGGCTTTTGCCATGACGGGACTTTCACCCGCAAGATAGCGATACCCTTCGCTGGGCACGCCAAGA